>NZ_JAIXHZ010000124.1:0-3328 GCF_043392705.1 Dysgonomonas sp. Shenzhen-Wh21 | reverse complement strand
ATATGATATATTGTTTCGTATCAAAAATAAAGAACTTAAAGGCATAATGAGTGCCCTAATAGCGGGCCTCTCCGGGATTTTAATTGCATCTTATGGAAATGAGGTCCTACAACAGTTTCCTACCGGGCCTATTTTATATATATGTATGACATTTATTATAATGGGGCGGTATTTTGACAAGGAAATCGAAAACAGAGAAGCCGAAAATAGCAAGTTATCTTCAGAAAACGAATATACATCTAATTAAGATTTAGCATAAGGATATGAATGATGTCTATATATCTATAATAACCGTCAACTATAATGGAATGAGTGATACATGCCACATGATAGATAGCTTAATGCAATATCTATCTGAAATATCGTATGAAATCATTATAGTGGATAATGCTTCTTTAAAAGATGAAATTACTGAGATACAAGCAAAATATAAAAACATACATTGTATAAAAAGTGATTCGAACTTAGGTTTTGCAGGAGGAAATAATTTGGGGATAATCCAGGCTAAGGGAAAATACGTCTTATTATTGAATAATGATACATATATTAATGATGATTCATTATTAGATCTCGCAGAGTTTTTAGATTCAAACGCAATTGTTGGAGCAGTCTCTCCTAAAATAAAATTTGCAGATTCCAATATTATTCAGTTTGCTGGCTATACAGATTTATCTCAAGTCACATTGAGAAATAGGCTGATTGGTTTTGGAGAGGCTGATTTAGGTCAATATGATACACCGGCTAAATCTCCATTCCTGCATGGAGCAGCGATGATGCTTAGACGAGATATTATAAAAAAAGTAGGTCTAATGCCTGAAATATATTTTTTATATTACGAGGAGTTAGACTGGTGCGAACAAATAAAGAAGAACGGATTTGAATTATGGTATACCCCTCAGGCTGTAGTTTTTCATAAAGAAAGCCGGAGTGTAGGACAAAATAGTCCTTTGCGATGTTATTATATGACACGCAACAGATTACTGTATGCATGGAGGAACAGAAGAGGAATAATTCGATTAGTGGCTATACTATATCAATTTCTTATCGCTAATCCTAAAGGTATATTTACCTACACATTGAATGGACGTCTCGATCTAGTTAGAGCTTCTATAAGGGGAATGATTAATTTTACTAATATGAAAAAAACTTTATGATCCTCGTTAATATAGTTGATTCAATATTATTTGTATTGATGTTATTTTCTGTTTTGTATCTTCTTATTTTTGCAATAGCTTCGCTAAATAAGAAAAAGATACATTACCCTGAAACAGACAATAAACTCAAATATGTTATTCTTTTTCCGGCGTACAAAGAAGATAAGGTTATAGTATCATCCGTAAAATCCTTCCTTGCGCAAGATTATCCTAAATGTTATTTCGATGTTGTTGTTATTTCGGATCAGCTAAAAGATGAAACAAACGAAGAACTTTCACAATTACCTATTAAGCTGCTTATTGCAAATTACGAAGACAGTACAAAAGCAAAAGCTTTAATTTTTGCTCTTGACAATTTAAGTAAAGATGATTATGATGTTGTAGCAATAATAGATGCGGACAATACGGTAAGTACTAATTTTTTGAATGAAATAAATAAAGCATTTTTCTTTGGTATAAGAGCCCTACAGGTTCACCGCACAGCAAAAAATCCGGAGACAGACATGGCCATCTTAGATGCCGCGAGCGAAGAGATAAACAATTCTTTTTTCAGAAGCGGGCATATACGGTTAGGCTTATCGTCTGCTCTTAGTGGATCAGGGATGGCATTCGAATACAAATGGTTTAAAAAGAATATTAAAAATATATCTTCTGTAGGAGAAGACAAAGAATTGGAGCTGCAATTATTACGACAGGGTATATATATTGATTATCTGGAAGATGTATTTGTATATGATCAGAAAGTACAGAATCAACAAGTCTTTTATAATCAACGACGACGATGGATGGCTTCTCAATACGAAAATTTGGCAAAAGGAATAAAGTATATTTCAGAAGCATTGAGAACAGGAAATATCGATTTATTTAATAAACTTATACAATGGGCTATGCTCCCTCGATTGATTTTATTGGGATTAATATTCGTTCTTGCGGTTCTATTTTTATTTATTAATATATTTTGGTCTATAAAATGGTGGATATTGTTAATGTTTATGTGCTTATCTCTAGCCATTGCTATCCCGGATGAAATGGTTAATGAGCGTTTGATTAAAATACTCAGAAAATTACCTAAGCTTTTTATTTTAATGGTTATTAATCTATTTAGAATGAAAGGCGCAAAAAAGAAATTTATACACACAGAACATTGACATTAAGAATAGTAAATGAAGATTGCAATTGAAGCACAACGTATATTTCGAAAGAAGAAACATGGAATGGATATTGTCATTCTAGAAGCTTTGAAGGAAATAAAGAGACAAGATACATCTAATGAGTATTATATATTCGTAGCACCGGGACCTGACAAGTGTTTAGAAAAAACCTCAAATTTTCATATAGTAGAAGTAAAATGTCCGTCCTATATATTATGGGAGCAAATAGGATTGCCTTGTGCTGTATCTAAAATAAAACCCGATGTGCTGCACTGTACAAGTAATACTGCACCTCTGTTTGTAAATGTACCGTTGATAGTAACATTACATGATATAATATTTTTAGAAAAGAAACAAAGTTCCAATAAGTCTCTATACCAAAATTTAGGACGCATATATAGAAAACTTGTTGTACCTCGAATATTATCTAAAAGCAAGAAAATCATCACCGTATCAGATTTTGAACGCGAAAACATTTGTAAAAAAACAAATACGCCATCATCTAAGGTAGTCACTATTCACAATGGATATAATAAGCGATTTCATTATATACCAAACTATCATAATGTTACAAACAAATATATAGAAGATGACAACTATATTTTATTCTTTGGGAACACAGATCCTAAAAAAAACACTTCGCGAACAATAAAAGCTTATGCTCTATATCTCGAGAAATCCGATTATAAAAGACCTTTATTGATTTTAGATATTAATAAATCTATTATTGAAGAAATTCTCAAGAAGGAAAATATAGAGCACATAAAACCTTTTGTACACTGTCCAGGATATATAAATAATTCAGATCTACCATATATATACAATGGAGCATTTGTTTTCATTTACCCATCATTGAGAGAAAGTTTTGGACTACCGATAGTGGAGTCGATGGGCTGCGGAACCCCTGTTATTGTATCCAATACATCGGCTATCCCCGAAGTAGCAGGTGAGGGAGCTTTATACACAGATCCATATAACGAACAAGATATTGCTAATAAGCTGCTACTTATCGAAAAAGATAAA
>NZ_JAIXHZ010000123.1:0-23968 GCF_043392705.1 Dysgonomonas sp. Shenzhen-Wh21 | reverse complement strand
GAAAGATGCTTACATGCTTTTATCATCCCCAGCACCGACTCCCATAAATTCGCGTAGTGCGGCAAGTCTTTTATTTATATTCATAACTATATTGTTTTGGTATTATCTTACTCATCCAAAGAACCGGTTACGCTATTGTTTAGCATCGAACAGGTTCCTTCAAAATTGGCTCCCGGCTCTATCTCAATCGTACGTGTTTTAATCTCGCCGGTAAGAAGGGAACTCGCTTTCAGAACAATATTTTCGGAACATATAATGTTTCCTTTTACTTTGCCGAATAAGTCTATATTCGAACAATTTATATTGCCGATAACGCAGCCGCTCTGACCTACGATAATTTTACCACGACACTGGATATTGCCTTCTATTGCGCCGTCGATGCGGAAATCTTCCTCCGAAGATATATCTCCTTTTAGTTGTGTGCCCGACGCTAAAATGTTGTGTGTGCCGGATGTTGTGTAAGGTGTTGTTTCTCTTGATTTACTCATAATTTTCATTCTCTGTTTTCACAAGGTTTTATATCTTTGTAAACTCAATAACGAACAAATATAGATAAAAAACTTAGCTTTGTGCCGTTTTATTTTGACTCTTTATGAAAAGTTTTATTTTGCTTGAGAATGTTGTTTTTTATGCTTATCACGGCGTACAACCTCATGAAACGAAGGTTGGAAACGAATTTGTGATCAATCTGAAATTAGAAGTAAACCTAACAGATGCAGCTCAATCCGATTCGTTGGAAGATACGGTCAGCTATGCCGATATATACAATGATGTGAAGGAGCAAATGCAAATTCCCTCCAAGTTATTAGAGCATGTCGCATATCGGATCGTTCGATGCCTGAAGCAGAAGTATAAAAAAATCGAACATGTGGAAATTAAGCTTTCGAAACGAAATCCACCGATGGGAGCTCAGTTGGATTGTGCCAGTGTTGTTTTAATAGATTAAGCGGATGAGAGTAAAAAAAATAACAGAGTTGAATAGGCTTTCGGTCGAAGAGTTTAAGTCTGAACCTAAAATTCCACTTATCATTGTATTGGATAACGTAAGAAGCCTTAATAATATCGGATCTGTGTTCCGCACTTCGGATGCATTTCTTGTAGAGACTGTTTATCTATGCGGAATTACGGCAACACCGCCCAATGTGGAGATTCATAAAACAGCTTTGGGAGCTGAAAATTCGGTTGCATGGGCATATTACTCAGATACAGATCAGGCTGTAGAAGAACTGAAGAAAAATGGCTACACTCTTTGTGCTGTGGAACAAGCTCAAAATAGCATAATGCTGGATGAATTGCAATTGGATTCTAAAAAGAAATATGCTGTTGTTTTAGGAAATGAGGTAAAGGGTGTGCAGCAGGATGTTGTGAGCCGTTGCGACTGTTGTGTTGAAATCCCTCAATATGGAACAAAGCACTCTCTTAATGTTTCGGTGGCTGCCGGGATGGTAATATGGGAATTTTCTAAACAATTGAAGTAAGTTACCAATATTTTTCCTAGTTTTGCATATAAGACGTATATAACACACTATGCTATGATAACCGAATCAGATAAAAACCATCTCGCACAAAAAGGTATTATCGAAGACCAACTGAACAAACAATTGGATAACTTTAAACAAGGATTTCCTTTCTTGGGTATTGCCGCTGCTGCGTCAGTAGAAAAAGGTATTAAGGTGATATCTCCTGAACAGGAAAAAGAATATCTGACCGATTGGGATGAGTACAAAGCGTCATCGGGAAAACAAATTGTTAAATTTGTTCCTGCTTCGGGTGCCGCAAGCAGGATGTTCAAAGACTTGTTCGAGTTTTTGGATGCGCCTTATTCCGTACCGACTTCAGGCTTTGAAAAGAAATTCTTTGAAGAGATAGAGAAGTTCGCGTTTTATAACGATTTGGATGCCATGTGTCTGAAAAATGAAGGGCAACCCCTTGCTGCTTTGCTTTCGGAAGGGAAATATAAATCAATTGTTGAGAATTTGCTGAAGCCAAAAGGGCTTAACTATGGAAATCTGCCAAAGGGACTTCTTAAGTTTCATAAATATAGTGATACATCCCGAACTCCGGTCGAAGAGCATTTGATGGAGGGGTATCTTTATGCAAAGAATGATAAAGAAGAAGTGAATATTCACTTTACTGTATCGCCTGAGCATAGAATATTGTTTGACGACCTGATAAAGACAAAAAAACAAAAGTTTGAAAACGAACTTCATGTAAAATATGACGTTACGTTTAGCGAACAAAAAACGAGTACAGATACAATTGCGGTGGATGCCGATAATGAGCCTTTCAGGGAAAATGGAAAATTATTATTTCGTCCGGGAGGACATGGCGCACTGATAGAAAATCTGAACGACTTAAATGCGGATATCGTTTTTATAAAAAACATAGATAATACTGTCCCCGATAAATATAAGCAGACAGAGACCAAATATAAAAAGATACTGGCGGGAGTATTGGTTGATACTCAGAGAAAAATATTTGATTATTTGAAACTTCTCGATAGCGGGAAATATACACATGATCAGCTAATAGAAATTCTTTATTTTCTACAAAAAGAATTAAATATAAAAAATCCCGATACAAAATTGCTGGAAGATGCAGAGCTTGTACTTTATCTGAAAAGAAAACTCGATCGCCCTTGTCGTGTATGTGGTATGGTGAAAAATGTGGGAGAACCGGGAGGTGGACCTTTTCTAGCCGTAAATTCAGATGGAACTATCTCTCCTCAAATTATGGAAAGCTCGCAAATTGATATGTCCGATCCTGCGAAACAGGAGATGTTTAAAAAAGGGACTCACTTCAATCCTGTTGATTTAGTTTGTGGGATTAAAGACTACAGAGGTAATCATTTCAATCTGAAAGATTATGTAGACTATAATACCGGATTTATATCAATCAAATCAAAAAGCGGAAAGGAACTTAAAGCTTTAGAACTTCCCGGCTTATGGAATGGTGCGATGTCTGATTGGAACACAATATTTGTTGAAGTTCCGGTCGAAACTTTCAATCCTGTAAAAACTGTAAATGATTTGCTAAGAGATTGCCATTTGTGACTTTTTTTGTCTTTTACTCTGTTTTTTCAAATGTAAAAGATTGTGTATGTAATTCTTAAAAAAATATAGCCAAAGTTTTTATTTAAAGAAAAAAGGATTATCTTTGCTCGGAAATAAGAATTTTTACATTATTACAATATAGCTTTTCCTAAAGCTAGGATCGAGTATAACTGCTTGACCGTTACAGACTTTTATTAGACTATTACTGACTTTATTAAAACTACAATAATGAAATTTCGATTAGGATTAGTTGTACTACTCTTCTTGCCTTTACTTATAAAAGGGCAATCTACTTCGCCAGATGTCGTGTTTTACTCTAAGGGTAAAATGTACGTTAAGTACGGAAGTGAGACTGATGGAACGCAGTCTAAGTCAACAACTTTGTATGTTAAAGGTTCTGCTGAATTTGCTGATGGTTCAGGCATAGTTCAGAATGGCCGTACAGAGTTGACCGGGGATTTTATTAATGGAAAAGATCCCGGAGTTCAAGGTAATGGTGCTGATGTTGGCGGTGAGTATGCGCATTTGTTTAAAGACCCCAATACGAGCATCGGTGTAGTAGCTTTTGTTGGTAAGGATAATAAACAAACGATTCGAAGATCTACAGGTCTTTTAGCTAACAAAGGCTCTCAAAAAAAATACAATTATATAGCTTTCCCGACGCTGCATGTTGATAAAACAGTAACAGATATTAATGCTGCTGATCCTCGATTGGTAGGATTTGTGGCTGTTGATACATCTGCTGCCGTTGTTGTGAATAAATTATTATCACCACTCAATGGTTCAAATGTTCTGGGAGGTAATAGGTTTGTTGTAGAGGGAGGCTATGATGCTACGATTACGCAAAAAATGAATTTGGGGCAGGCACTTATCGTAAGTGATACCGGTTCAGACCTTCCCGGATATAGTCAGGTGAATCTGACATATTACAAATATAATGGTACCAGTGAGGATGATGGAGCTATAAATTCTTCAACTCATGAGGCTGCTACCGGAGCTAATACACTCCGTAAGACAGTAAACGGGAAAGTATGGAATTACTTGACAGGGTTTACTCCACCATTTGAAGAAATGGGTACAGACTATTTGTTTTATCATGTATTTATGAAGCCAAACAAAAATAGTCTGACTTCGAATCAAGGTACTATCCTTGATCCTCTATACAAGATGAAAGCCGGATACGGGTACTTTATGAGTATGGATGTGACGAATTATGGAAGTAAGAATATTGACGATAGATGGGCTGTTTTGAATGTCAAATCTGCCAATAGAGCAAGAGGAGGTTTTGAATTCAATCGCCGATTGATGAGATATCACTTCACTAAAATAAGTGGTAATACAATTGCCGGTGGAGTTCCTAATCCGGAATCTACTGATTATTTAATGGGCTTTGCCCGCTTTTCACCGGACTTGGCAGGCACAAAACCCGGAGGTTGGAAGGGCTTGGGAGACTGGCCTGATTTTGGAAGAGATAGGATCGAATTGCTCGAAACAGAGAAGTTTAAAACAGATGCTGTAACGGTGACTCTAGAGCAAGGACTTAACTTCTTAGGAAACCCCTTCATGGCGCCAATCAGTTTGAATCCGTTATTAGGATATGATATCAAAGGAACTTCACTCGGTACAGATTTAAGTGCCGGAGTTTTGGATGTGTCGCAATACTTTGGGCAAGATGTAAATACATCAGCTAAAAATGAAACTACAAAAAATGTACTAAGGTCTAAATATTGGATTGTAAATAATGGGTTGATCAGATATGACAATAGTGATAAGCTATATCATATGCAGGTTAGCTATGATTATATCAGTACAGATGGAGTTACTGTAACCGGTGGATCGGCAGATCCGGCAGACCCGGGTAGGAATATTGTAGATCCTCTACAATTCTTAATTGCCCCTATGCAAATGTTTATTGTACAGGCTAACAAAAGCTTTGATATTTCTTTAAGCCCTGCTTTAAGAACATTTGGAACAACAAGATATTTGAAGAGTGGTGCTACATCGAATCTATTATCAGACTTCTTTGTGGTTGAAGTTGCCAGCTCTGCGGATAAGGCGGCAGACAGAACTGCAATAGTACTGCGTGATAACGCAAAAATGACAAGTGATGATAATCTGGATACGCCGAAGAATCTCTCTAAGTCGATTACTGTACCAAATGAAAGTGATAAGATATATCCTGAAGAGGGTTCTACTTTTATCTACACAAAATCGAGTGACGGTGTAAATATGTTAGGGAATGTAGTTCCGCTAAATATTAAAGAGTTAGCATTGTATGTGACTCCTCCGGCTACACAACAGACAATGTCTTTGAATTTTTATAACTTGGAGAATGTTACATCTGTTCAGGATGTTTGGTTGATAGACCGTTACCAGAACAATAAGACAGTGAAACTGACTCCGGGTATATCTTACGAGTATTCATCAGGTCCGTCTGATCTGAAAGCTGTGGACGAAAATCGATTTATATTACGCTTTTTCGAAACTAAAGATATTCTAGAAGAAGAAACTACTGAAATAACCTGCTATTATAATGAACCGGTATTGCATATTTCCGGCTTGAATGAGAAAGATGTGAATAGCGATGTGTTGATTTATGATATGCAAGGACGATTGATGGGAAAAACCAGAGTTGGTAAAAATGACTATCCATCAATGGAATATTCTAAAACATTAAACTTAGGAACATACATAGTAAAAATAGCAGGAAACAGAACTTTTACAACAAAATTTGTGAACTTACACAACTAGCTTTTTAGAACACAGACGTACGAAAAATATAACAAATGAAAACAAAACTAGTGATATTTATGTTTTTGATAACATGCTTTGGGCTGTCTATACCAACGGTTTCAATAAATGCTGCAGAGACGGATGCGATGGATGCGCAAGTAATATCCAGCAAGTCTCCTTCTGCTGTAACTTTATCAAAGATTGAAAATCTATCAATTGCAAGCAGGACAGATAATTCTTCGATGGCTACAACATTAAATAAGGTTGGTGGTACAAGAGCCCTTACAGACTGGGGGACAGATCCAGACTTGCCTGGACAAGGAGGTGAAGTAACGGACCCGGGTCAAGTAGGAGAAGCAGCTCCGATAGGAGATATTACACTTCCTATAATTCTATTTGCGTTAGTTATTTATTTCGCTTATAGAGGAGTTACGACTTCAAAAAGAAGAAATAATCTCTAATACGAGTCTATAATGATAAAATAGGAGAGTGTTAATTAACATTCTCCTATACCAATATCATAAAAGTCCCATGTGCCATACGACAAATGGGACTTCTATATTTATATGAATATAAGAATTACTTTTCTATCCAGTTGATGATTTTATCACAAAAAGGATCTTCTCGTGGAGCGACAAAATCTACAAGTTGACCATTCTCATCAATCATAAATTTCTGAAAATTCCATTGTACCTCTGCATCCATTTTCCCGTTCTGTGATTTCTCTGTCAGCCATTTATAGAGCGGTGCTTTCTTGTCGCCTACTACGTCTATTTTGCTCATCATAGGGAACGATACATTATAATTGAGTGTACAGAATGTTTTTATTTCTTCATTTGTTCCGGGTTCTTGGCCGTTAAAATTATTAGCGGGAAAACCTATTACAACAAAATTCTTGTCTTTGTATTTTTCGTAAAGGTCTTGTAATTTGTCATATTGAGGAGTAAGCCCACATTTAGACGCAACATTTACTACCAAAACCTTTTTACCTTTTAGGCTTGAAAGGTCAAAATTGTTACCGTCAATATCTTTTACTTTAAAATCATATAAGGATACTTGTGCTATCATAACTGTAGAAATTACACTGAATAGAGTTGCTAAAATTAAATGTTTCATATTGTATTATTTATTTAGTGACTATACTTAAAACAACTAGTATATGCAGAATGTTTTGTTAATAAATATAGAATAACCGTGTTACATCTTCATTATATTTTATAGTATTTGATGCTGTGTTTCCTTGTATCTTTTCTAAAAAGATTACCTTTACGGCGTCAAAACAAAATAATATGGATTTTAATTTAGAGATATTTTCCCTGGTTTTATTTATCGGGGCATGTTTTGCCGGATTTATAGGTTCGCTTACAGGTTTAGGAGGAGGTGTTATTGTAATCCCTATCTTAACCCTTGGGTTTGGTGTAGATATCAGATATGCAGTAGGAGCTGCATTGGTTACATCTATTGCCACATCTTCAGGAGCTGCCGCGGCATATATAAAAGAAGGGATAACCAACGTGCGCATTGGTATGTTTCTCGAAATAGCAACAACGACGGGAGCTGTTGCAGGTGCAATTGTAGCTATGTATCTTGATAAGATGTATATCGCTATAATTTTGGGTGTTGTTCTTATTTTTTCTGCGATACGTTCTGTGTCAAAGAAAGAAGATGGCATCGATTATTCTGCTCCGGGCGATAAATTGGGCGATAAGTTGAAACTAAATGGTTCTTACCCAACCAAAGATGGGAAGGTAGAAAAATATAATGTTCATAATGTAATCGGAGGGTATTCACTGATGACGGTTGCGGGTGTTTTATCAGGGCTGCTTGGTATTGGCTCGGGATCACTGAAGGTATTGGCTATGGATACGGCAATGAAAATTCCTTTCAAGGTATCTACAACAACCAGTAATTTCATGGTTGGTGTTACAGCTGCTGCCAGTGCTGTAATCTACTTCCAACGAGGATATATCGATCCGGGATTAGCTATGCCTATTGTTGTGGGAGTACTTTTGGGGGCATTCTTTGGCTCTAAAATACTACCTAAAGCAAATGTAAGAAATTTAAGACTGCTATTTAGTGTTGTCATTTTCTTCTTGGCTGTTTCTATGATTTATAATGCTTTAACCGGTAAAATGTAATAAGATGAAGAAAGTTTTTTCTAAAGAGTTTTGGGAAGAAAGAGACATGGAGCTTCTTATTGGCAAGTTGCTGCGATATGGAGTTATGTTGGCATGTGGTATTACCGTATTTGGAGGTCTGATCTATTTATTCCAGAATCACGGTTTGCCTATCGAGCATTATAAACCTACACCCGATGATCAGCCCTTTCCGGGAGTTTCTCAATATCTACGTGAGTTGTCAACGATTATTCCCCGGGTATTAGAGTTTGATGGTGCGGCTATCATACAATTAGGCGTTTGTGTACTCATTGCCACGCCTATTTTGCGCGTAGCATTTTCGGTGATAGGTTTCCTTATTGAGAAAGATTATATGTACGTGGCGATAACCATCGTCGTATTATTAATTATTGTAGCCAATATGGTTTTAGGATTACACTGATATGAAGAAGACAATATTTCCTTTTTTATTATTTATATCTATTTCTTTATTTTCTCAGTCGGCGAAAGAGAAAGGTTTTGCAACAATTAATAAAGAAAGCGCAAAAGCATATATTGGCTTTCTGGCAAGCGATGCAGTAGAAGGCAGAGAGGCCGGTAGGCATGGTGGACGTGTTGCCGGAGAATATGTGAAGTCTGTGTTGCAAGATATGGGACTTAAACCTCTGAATGAGGATTCTTATTTCCAGCCTTTTGAAGCATATAGTCCCGAGAGACAAAAAAGAGTGCGTTTTTCTGTTCATCCCGATTCTATTCAGAAGTATAGTCAACTTCCGGCTCATCGTAAGTTAGAGTTAAGGAATGTATTGGGATATATTGAAGGTAAAAATAAGAATGAATATGTTGTAATGGGTGCTCATTACGATCACTTAGGTATGGATGAAGTCCTCGATGGGGATAAGATATATAATGGTGCCGATGATAATGCTTCGGGAGTTTCTGCTGTATTGCAAATAGCGAGAGCATTTCTTGCGAGTGGAGAAAAGCCCGAACGTACAATTATTTTTGCACTATGGGATGGTGAAGAGCTAGGACTGTTAGGCTCGGAGTATTTTATGCAGACATGCCCTTTCGCATTAGATATTAAAGGATATGTTAATTTTGATATGATTGGACGAAATAATGACGAGCAGAAACCAAATTATGTCGTGTATTTTTATACCGAAGCACACCCTCTGTTTGGTGAATGGTTGAAGAGCGATATTAAGACATACCGACTAGGTTTAGAACCTAATTATCGCGCTTGGGATAAGCCTATTGGTGGTAGTGACAATGCTTCATTCGCAAAAAGAGATGTTCCTGTGATTTGGTATCATACAGACGGACATCCCGATTATCATCAACCGAGCGATCATGCCGATAAAATAAATTGGGATAAACTTGTCGAAATAACGAAAGCTGCTTATCTTAACCTCTGGAATTTAGCAAACCTGAAAACATATTAAACCATGAGGTGTAAACTTATCCTTGTCGTATTCTTTTTTACTCCATTTTCTTTATTTGCACAAACACCTAAAGAAAAAGGTCTGGCAGCAATATCTTTGCAAAAGGCAAAGGAGTATATAGGAGTTTTGGCTAGTGATAGTTTAGAGGGGCGTAAAGCCGGCGAATCGGGCGGATTGAAGGCCTCAGAATATATAAAAAGTACACTTCAAAAAGTCGGTGTTAAGCCTTGGAGAGATGCTTATTATCAACCTTTCGAAAGTGATCGCTATCCTTCTCTAAAGATGCGTAACGTATTGGGATATATCCCCGGAGAGTATCAGGATGAGGTTGTGATAGTTGGTGCACATTACGATCATATAGGTGTAAAAGCAAACAAAACGAATGACAGTATATACAATGGAGCTGATGATAATGCTTCGGGGACATCGGCGATTCTGCAGATAGCAGAAGCCTTTTTGGCTTCCGGCGAAAAACCATTGCGCACTGTCATTTTTGCTTTGTGGGATGGAGAGGAATTGGGCTTGTTGGGTTCATCTTATTTTGTTGAAGATTACTTTAAGAACATAACTTTTCCTTTACTCACAGCTCCTAAAATAAGAGGCTATATCAATTGTGATATGATTGGTAGAAATAAGACGGAGGCTGATTATAATTATGTAGCATGTTTTTTCTCCCCTGAGAAACCTGTATTTAAAGAATGGTTGCAGAACGATATTGCCGCATATAATTTGAATCTGGTTCCCGATTTTCGCTCTATGGATGATTCTCCCGGAGGAAGTGATCATATTCCTTTTTCGATGAGAAAGATACCTGTTATATTTTACAATACCGATTTGCATGAAGACTATCATAAGCCGACCGATCATGCCGATAAAATTAATTATGAGAAAGTGGTAAATATTACTAAAGCCACCTATCTTAATTTGTGGAATATGGCGAATCTGAAAGATTTCTAGTTAGGATATCGTATATAAGTTTCCCGGGAGTGTTCTTATCATTCCTTTCATCTCCATCTCCAGTAATGTAGAAAACAGTGAGTATGCCGGAACACCAAGCTCTCTGGCTAACTGATCGATATGTATAGATTCTTTTTCTGATAATTTATTAACGATGGCTTGCTCATCATCGGTCAATATGGTGAAAAGACTTTGTTGAATAGGGGCTTTCCTCCTTTTTGACGATTCGTTATCCCACCCCATTTGTTGCAGGAAATATTCTGTTGATCGGAACAAATCGGCTTTGTGTGACGAGATAAGCTTGTTACATCCTTGAGAATATTTATCAGTCATTTTTCCCGGAACGGCAAACACATCTTTACAATATGAATTCGCAATTTCCGCCGTAATCAACGAACCCCCTTTTACGTCAGACTCAACAACAATAACAGCATCGGCAATGCCTGCTACTATCCGGTTTCTTTTTACAAAATTGTATCGGTCGGGCTCTGTATTGCTTGGGAACTCAGAAAGCAACCCTCCTTTAGCGACCATTTCTCGAGCTATTTGCTTGTGTACATGCGGGTATATTCTATCTAAGCCATGAGCCAGTATCCCGATTGTCGGTAAATTATGTTTCAGAGCGGCTCTATGTGCATTGATATCTATTCCGTAAGCAAGTCCGCTTACAATTAGGGTATTAGGTAGCAGGTGTGCAATTTCTTCCAGAAAAGTATCGCAAAAACTATTGCCATAATTTGTGGAGTTTCTTGTTCCTACTATGCTTATTACCTTCTCGGTGTTGAAATCGATATCTCCCTCAAAATAAAATAATACAGGAGCGTCTGCGCACTCTTTTAGTCGTTTAGGGTAGTCCGTCTGATTGATGAAGTAAGTTTTAAGCTTGTTCTTCTCTATAAAGGAGAGTTCTTTTTCTGCTTTTATAAGAACCTTCGGATTAAGTATGCCATCAACCAGCTTATGAGAGATTTCTGTTTTAGAGATCAGAGTTTTTCTGTTTGTTCTGAATATAGCTTCCTCATCTCCCATTATCTGTAAAAGATTACGAGCAGTAATATCACCCACTCCCGGAATGAGGGTGAGGGCAATCTGATAAATACGTTTATCAGAGGAAAGGTTCATCTCTTAGATAGATTCTTTTAAAGGGTCAAAAATCTGACCATCTTTCATGTGTACGGTTCTGTCTGTTATAGAAGCCAGATTTTCGTCGTGAGTTACTATAATGAATGTTTGTCCTAATGTATCGCGAAGCTTAAAAAATAATTGATGTAGTTCTTCTTTATTTTCAGTGTCGAGGCTACCCGACGGTTCATCAGCCAAGATGATTGCCGGATTATTAATTAAGGCACGTGCTACAGCAACACGTTGCTTTTCGCCTCCCGATAGTTCGTTTGGTTTATGACCAAGTCTATCGGCTAAGCCCAGCATGTCGAGTAATTCTTTTGCCTTTTGCTTTGCCTGAGAATCCTTAACCTTTCCTATCAGTGCAGGTATCATTACATTTTCCAGCGCTGTAAATTCGGGTAAAAGCTGATGGAACTGAAATACAAATCCAATGTTTTTGTTTCTGAAATCAGACAGTTGGCTATCTCTTAGTGAGTTCAGTTTTTGTCCATTAATGTGTACTGTACCACTGTCAGCCTTATCCAGTGTCCCTATGATTTGCAGAAGGGTCGTCTTTCCGGCTCCACTAGCACCTACAATCGATATTATCTCCCCTTTTTCTACATGAAGATCTATGCCTTTGAGAACTTTAAGCGAGCCAAAACTTTTAGTTATTCCTTCTACAGTAATCATTTGTTTTATTTTATACCAATACCGAAATAGTCAAATCCTATTTCGTTCATTTCTTGTTTGTTGTATATATTTCTTCCATCAAAAACGACAGGTTTCTTCATGGTTTTCTTTATTACTTCCCATGTCGGCAAGCGGAACTCGTTCCATTCGGTAACCATCAATATTGCATCTGCTTCTAATGTAGCATCGTAGATATCTTTTGCGTATGTAATACTGTCGCCTAGAATTCGTTTAGCCTCTTCCATTGCTACAGGGTCATAAGCCTTAACTTTTCCTCCTGCTTCTAAAATTTTATCAATGATAACCAGCGATGGCGCTTCACGCATATCATCCGTTTTTGGTTTAAATGCCAGTCCCCATACGGCAATAGTTTTTCCTTTTATATCGTTATCATAGTATTTCATTAGTTTCTCGAAGAGAATTTTCTTCTGGAACTCATTCACTTCTTCAACCGCTTCGAGGATTTTCATTTCATAGCCCAGATTTTGAGCTGTATGTATAAGTGCTTTTACATCTTTCGGAAAGCAGCTTCCACCATATCCGCATCCAGCATATAAAAATTTAGAACCGATGCGCACATCTGCTCCGATTCCTTTTCGTACCATATTGATGTCAGCTCCTACAATTTCGCACATATTAGCAATATCGTTCATAAAACTGATTCGGGTAGCCAACATAGCATTCGCTGCATATTTTATCATCTCGGCCGAAGGAATATCGGTATATATAATGCGGTAGTTGTTCAATGTGAAAGGTTTGTATAGTCTTTCCATCAATTGCTTGGCTTGGTCAGACTCAACACCAACCACAACACGGTCGGGTTGCATAAAATCTGTAATGGCTGCACCTTCTTTCAAGAATTCGGGATTTGAAGCCACATCGAATTTCAGATCCGTTAAACCTCTTTTGTCTAATTCGTCCTGAATGGTTTTCTTTATCAGCTTGGCTGTACCTACAGGTACTGTACTTTTGGTTACAATAACCATATATTTGTTTAGTTCTTGTCCAATAGTACGTGCCACATCAAGCACATATTTCAGATCTGCACTTCCATCTTCATCCGGAGGTGTACCCACTGCGGAGAATACAATATCAACCTCGTTGAGGATAGAGCTAAGGTCGGTCGTGAAATTTAGGCGTCCCGCTTTATGATTGCGTTCCACCATTTCGTCAAGTCCCGGTTCGAAAATAGGAATGATACCATTCTTCAGTTTATCTATCTTGTTTTGATCGATATCGATACAAAAAACTTCCGTTCCCATTTCAGCAAAACAAGTTCCCGTAACGAGACCTACATAACCTGTACCAACAATAGCGATTTTCATGCCTGAATTAAATATTATAAATAACTAAATATTTGTAGTGCTTAATTTTGAAATACAAATATAGTATTAATCTTTTATCTTAAATCTATATTTGGCTCTGTCTGTTAAAAGAAATATGTGACACTTAGCTTTAGGGTTCTGTTGTACAACGGATATTGGTCATATACAATATTATATAAACCGTGATGGTAATTGAGAGCAAACTGATAATTGTTGTGTTCTATTCCGAGCAATATACTGCCACCCCAATCAAAGTATTTATAATTGGCATCATCTGTTTTCAGCTCCTCATCATATACACCTGAGCTAGGTTTTTTATCTTTTCCGTACGAGCGATCAGTCCCTGCTATTGATCCCATAATATCCATACCGACGTATGGACCTAAACCAAATACCAAGCGATAATCGTCTTTAATAGACCATTTTACGCCGAAGTTGAACGCTAAGTTCGTATAGAATCCCGTTATTCTTTTTATTTTTTTAGACTCTCCTATATAAGCATTTTTTAGACCGGTATTGATATAGGTTACAAGATAATCTATCTGTAGTACAAAGTTGTTTTTTCCTTTTTGGATGCTATAGCCTATATCCCATGTTGGTAATACGCCCGATTGATATGCCCCTGTTGTAGTAAAATAACTTCCCGGTATAATCCCTGCCGATTCATAAGGCTTCATTCCTCTTAATTGGGATATTCCAATAGCACCTCTGATGCCAAAAGATGTATATGATTCTTGAGAGTATAGATTGAAGGCAATGGTGCATAGTACGATGTAAAGTAATAGTTTTTTCATTTGTCTTTTTTTTAAGGTTCAAACATTAAGACTTCGCTTTGTAGCAAAGGTTTAATATATAATATAAAGCTGTAATAAAAGGCGTTTGCTATTTTTCCTTTTTCTTTCTATATATTGTCACTTTTCATTACCTTTGTATGCCTATTATAAGTCAATCATTAACTTGAAATAAAAATATGGTTTCTTTCTTTCAAACCCCTTCCGGGAACATTATTGCTGTTCAAACAAGCTCCACCCTCAACGATGATTTTATCCAACGCCTGACATGGGCATTCAGTGGTGCAACTATGCTTGATTCTGATGAAGTTTCAGGCTTTTTTGTTGGTCCTCGCCGCGAGATGATAACCCCATGGAGTACAAATGCTGTGGAAATTACCCAGAATATGGGGATAGAGGGAATTGTGCGTATCGAAGAATTTTTTTCTGTCGCAAGTACCGATGCAGAGCATGATTCTATGCTCCAACGTATATACAATGGGCTTAATCAGCGTATTTTTACAATAGATAAGACGCCGGAACCTATTATAGAGATCGATGATATCGAAGCATATAACCAGCAGGAAGGTTTAGCCTTAAGTGAAGATGAGGTTGAATATCTGAACAGTGTAAGCCAACGATTGGGGCGTAAGTTGACAGATAGCGAGGTGTTTGGATTCTCTCAAGTGAATTCAGAGCATTGCCGCCACAAAATATTTAATGGAACTTTTATCATTGATGGTGAAGAAAAAGAAAGTTCTTTATTTAAACTGATAAAAAAGACATCTCAAACAAATCCGAACAAATTAGTTTCGGCATATAAAGATAATGTAGCCTTCAATATGGGGCCTCAAATAGAACAGTTTGCTCCTACAGAAGGAGACAAACCAAGTTATTTTGAGGTAACACCGATCAAATCGGTTATCTCTCTGAAAGCCGAGACGCATAATTTCCCTACAACTGTAGAGCCGTTCAATGGTGCGGCTACAGGTTCGGGAGGCGAAATTCGTGACCGTCTGGGTGGAGGTAAAGCTTCCTTGCCTATTGCAGGAACAGCCGTTTATATGACTTCTTACCCAAGAACCAAAAAAGGAAAAGCATGGGAGGAAGCTATTGAAGAAAGACCTTGGCTATATCAGACTCCGGAGGAGATACTGATAAAAGCATCTAACGGTGCTTCTGATTTCGGAAATAAATTTGGTCAACCGCTGATTTGTGGGTCATTACTTACATTCGAGCATGAAGAAAACAGAAAGAAATTTGCTTTCGATAAAGTAATTATGCTAGCCGGAGGGGTAGGATACGCCAACAAGCGCGATGCGCTCAAAGGCGAACCTAAACCCGGAGAAAAAGTAGTAATACTGGGTGGTGATAATTATCGTATCGGTATGGGCGGTGGAGCTGTTTCTTCTGTTGATACAGGTCAGTACTCAAGCGGAATAGAACTGAACGCCGTACAGCGTGCAAATCCCGAAATGCAAAAGCGTGCAGCTAATGTTATTCGTGCTTTAGCAGAATCGAAAGACAATCCGATCGTGTCTATTCACGATCATGGAGCAGGAGGGCATTTGAATTGTTTATCGGAACTGATAGAAGCTACGGGAGGAAAGATAGATGTATCTAAACTGCCTGTGGGAGACCCTACTTTGTCTTCGAAAGAAATTGTAGGAAATGAAAGTCAGGAACGTATGGGCTTGCTTATTCCAGAAGAAGCTGTAGATAAAATAGAACGAATTGCTCAACGTGAGCGTTCACCGATGTACGTCGTAGGTGAAACTACTAACGATATGAAGTTGGTGTTTGAACAAGCTGACGGAAAACGTCCGATAGACCTGAAGTTGGAAGACTTTTTTGGTAAAGCGCCTAAAACAATAATGCGCGACGATACGCTTGAAGAAGAATATACCAATCCGGAATATGATCTCTCAAAACTGGAAGACTATATAAAAAATGTACTACAACTAGAGGCTGTTGCTTGTAAAGACTGGTTGACAAACAAGGTTGACCGTTCGGTGACAGGTAAAGTTGCCCGTCAGCAGACACAAGGAGAAATTCAGTTACCACTGAGTGACCTTGGAGCTGTGGCTTTAGATTATAAAGGAAAAGCAGGGATAGCAACATCTATAGGACATGCGCCCCAGGCTGCGATGGTAGACCCGGCGGCAGGTTCGGTGCTTGCTATTGCCGAATCGCTTACAAATATAATTTTTGCACCTATCGAAGATGGGTTGAAGGGTATTTCTTTGAGTGCTAACTGGATGTGGCCTTGTAAAAATCCGGGAGAAGATGCCCGCTTATACAAAGCTGTAGAAGCATGCTCTGAGTTTGCTTGCGAACTGGGGGTAAATATTCCGACAGGTAAGGACTCTCTTTCGATGACTCAGAAATACGGAGACGAAAAAGTATATTCACCGGGCACTGTGATCATCTCGGCAGCAGGTGAAGTAAAGAATATACGCAAGATCGTTTCTCCTGTATTGGCATACATAAAAGGAACGTACCTCTATTATATAGATTTCTCTTTCGATACCTTCAAACTTGGAGGTTCGGCTTTTGCTCAGACTATGAATAAGCTGGGAGAGGAAGTGCCAACCGTTCAGGATACTGAATATTTCAAAAATGTATTTAATGCTGTTCAGGAGTTAATAGACAGAGGACTGATACTTGCTGGACATGATATTTCAGCTGGAGGTCTTGTTACCGCAATGCTTGAAATGTGTTTTGCAAATCCTCAGGGAGGTCTTGAATCTCGCTTAGATAAGTTGCATCATGCAGATATAATAAAAGTATTGTTCTCCGAAAATCCGGGTATTCTTATTCAGGTAAAACATCATCATCTGGTAGAAAAAATCCTTGATGATTATGGTATTGGTTTTGCGATTATTGCCAGACCAATCGAGGAGAGAAAACTGGTAATTCAGAAAGATACATTTGTTCAAGAATTTGATATAGACGAGCTGCGTGACGTATGGTTCGAATCTTCATACTTGCTCGATAAAAAGCAAAGCGGAGAGAAACTAGCCGCAGAGCGTTTCCAGAACTATAAAAATCAGCCATTACAGTTTAACTATAATCCATCTTTTACAGGCAAATTTGCTCAGTTTGGTATCGATCCGGACAGAGTAAATCCTACCGGACTAAAAGCGGCCATTATCAGAGAGAAAGGAACTAATGGAGAACGTGAGATGGCATATTCCTTGTATCTTGCAGGGTTTGATGTGAAAGACGTACATATGACAGACTTAGCTTCTGGTAGAGAAACGCTTGAGGATATCAATCTGATTGTATTCTGCGGAGGCTTTTCTAATTCGGATGTACTTGGTTCGGCTAAAGGTTGGGCAGGAAGCTTCATGTACAACGAAAAAGCGAAAGATACTCTTCGCAAGTATTACCAACGTGAAGATACATTGAGTCTTGGTGTGTGCAACGGCTGTCAGCTGATGATGGAGCTTGGGCTGGTATATCCAGACCATGATGTGAAACCTAAGATGGAACATAATGCTTCTCATAAGTTTGAATCTACGTATGTTAGTGTGGAGATTCCTAAGAACGAATCTGTTATGTTTGGTTCTCTATCGGGCAGTAAGCTTGGTATATGGGTAGCACATGGTGAAGGACGTTTCTCGATGCCAAAGGCTGAATCGGAATACAATGTTATAGCTAAATATATTTACAGCGAATATCCGGGCAACCCTAATGGTTCTGATTATGATATTGCAGGTGTTGTTTCTAAGGATGGGCGTCACTTGGCTATTATGCCTCACCTTGAACGCTCTTTGTTCCCTTGGCAATGTGCATATCTGCCATTCGAACATCGTAGAGATGATTTTACTCCTTGGATAGAAGCATTTGTAAATGCAAGAGAGTGGGTGAAAAATGTAATCACTAAAAAATAAAATTATCTGCATTTGGATATCGAATGATATTCATAAGTAAAGGATAGAAAGGTAACAGCTAAAATATTATAAATAGCTGTTGCCTTTATTCCTTTTTTGAAGTTTCGTAGAACTAAAATATAAAAATGGAAGAGAAAAAAACTCTATTCGAACAGGCAATGAAGGTGCGCGACTATGAATGCGATGCACAAGGTATTGTCAATAATGCTAATTACCAACATTACTACGAAGTTGTGCGCCATGAATTTTTGGAAAAGCATAATCTTAATTTTTATGAATTGCATCAGCAAGGTGTAGATGCGGTAGTAGTGAGTGTATATATCCGTTACAAGCATTCTTTGCGTGGTAGTAACGACTTTATTTGTACCGTCGATTCTATCGAAAGAGAAGGAATACGAACTATTTTCAATCAGAAAATAGTTCGTTTAAGGGATAACAAGGTTTGTTCTACAGCTCGGTTTGAGATTGCCTGTATGGTGAATGGTAAAGTAGGAAAGCCTCAAATTTTTGATGAGGTTTTGGGTAAATATATTTTACAATAAACGGAATATTAGCAGATAGGCTTATGGCACTCACGTTTGAAAACAAAATGAAAGTTCGCGACTACGAATGCGATTCGCAAGGTGTGGTTAATAATGCTATTTATTTACATTATTTTGAAGCTACACGTCACGAGTTGATGGAGAAGTGTGGACTTCGTTTGCGTGATCTCACCGAAGCGAATATACTACCTGTGGTGCGTAATGTAAATATTAGCTATCGGAATTCTTTACGGGGATCGGAAGAATTTGTGTGTAGTATTAAGATCATGCGCAAAGGTCTTCGGTATCTTTTTCATCAACAAATCGTCCGTGTGCCCGACAACACTTTGTGTGCCGACGCTGTTATAGAGGTAGTTTGTTTGATTAATGGTAAAGTGGCAAAGCCGGATATGTTTGACAAGGCTTTTGCTGATTATATAAATTGGGAATAAGAAAAAATGAATTCAAAAATAACATTATATGTTGCCCGTCACGGCAAAACGTTGATGAATACTCTTGATAGAGTTCAGGGGTGGTGTGATTCTCCTCTTACTGATGAGGGGATTGATGTAGCCCGTTATTTGGGACATGGTCTCAATGATGTGGTATTTAGAACCGCATATTGTAGCGATCTTCGCAGGACAAGACAAACTGTAGAGGTTATTCTGGAGGCCAAAGGGCAAAAAGATATACCTGTATATGAAATGTCCGGACTGCGTGAGACGTGTTTTGGTGGTTTCGAAGCCGATTTCAATCATACGATGTGGAATAGTGCGGCTCTTTATCTGCATTACACATCTGTAGATGCAATGTATAAAGATATATTAGCGAAGAAAATCAATTACAGAGATGTGTTGAATGCCATAAAAAAAATAGATAAGCTGGGGATGGCTGAAAATTTTTCTCAGGTAGAACAACGTACTCAGGCCAGTTTGAAAGAGATTGCCGAAAAGGAGATACGAAAAGGAAATGGTAATATCCTTATTATATCACACGGAATGAGTATATTGGCAATGCTTCTTAGCTTAGGAGGCGACAAATTATTTACCAAGCCACTGGATAATGCAGCGGTATGTAAAGTCACTTATCAGAATGGTGAATTTACAGTGGAGTCGATGGCTGATATGAGTTATGTAGAAAAGGGTAAACTGATGATAGGAGTAGAGGTATAAAAACTTCTACTCATTCAATAACTTATTAAGAAAGTCGTCGAATTCACGATCAAACTTTTCCATCAGGTCGTTGTCTAACTTGATTGTCGAATCTTCGTTTATAAGCAACAACTCTTCTATTACCTCAAGATTGTCGTCGGCATAGTTTACAGAAAAAGGTTTGTATAGGTCTAAAGATGAAAACATTTCTTCTTTATCCAACTCTTCTGTAACTTCTCTTAGAATAGAAATAACCTTATCGTCGCTCAACTCTTCAACTTTATCTACCCAGTCGAAAATAACGATTTCAGCGACTTTGTTCTCTTCATCATCATAGAATGCAACTTCACCACTTTCTTTATCTACAGTAATAAATACATCGGTGAGTGAGCTGCCTTGGTAATCTTTTGATAGGGTATCTATTGCCTCTACAAAAGTGCTTCTGATTAGCGATGAGGGACTTTTACGAACTTCTTCCATTGGCTTTTTTTCAGCTACAAAGTTATTTTATACGAAAGTACGAAAAATATTCTATTATCCTATTTCTTTGGATTTCAAAATGTATTACAATAATTCATTTATCCACTTTCTCATTTTGTTCGGCTCCATCGAGTTACCCTTATGTTTCAGTGCTCCTGATTTATCATAAATTAGATAGGTTGGAACTCCTATTAATTGTAAATCATTTTTGAGATAATCCCATGTTTTTTCGTCCAGATAATAATGTTCACCTCCTATTTGTGAAACTTTTTCTTCCCAAGCCTTCCGTACAGAAGTATGATTTGTTATATATACAAATACAACATCTTTTCCTGTTAGTTCTTTTTTTACAGGTTCTATTTGTTTCATGTTTTTCAAACATGGACCACACCATGTTGCCCAAAAGTCAATGAAAACAACTTTGCCTTCATATTTTTGTAATATTCTGCTTATCAACAGTTCTTTTGAAACTTTGGGTGTTTCATTAATCTTAAAATCTTTCGAAGAGCTATCGGATTGAATGAGTTTTATTACTTTTTCATTCTCCGTAAATAACATCTCAGAGAAAGCTTCTTCTTTGTAATAAGATTTTATATCTTTTTTTTGCGATTCACTCAGAGGTTTTAATTCATTCAATTGCTTTGTATATGCATTTAGAATTAACATCTTGTCGAAAAAAGAATGATCATCATCAATAATATATTTTACGATCGAGTCTGTTTTATCTTTCCACACGTCAAGAGAGTACATCTCAATAGGAGGTATTCCAATGTTGTTGATATTTAGTAAGTTTTGTATTAATATTTGATAGGAAGGCGAGTATAGATAATATGGGTTGTTCAACTTTAAGTCTTTCAATATAGAATAATACGAAATATCAGGCTCGGTTGGCGTGTAATTACTCTCGTCGTCATGTAACTTATATTTATTCTTTATTGTTTGAGAGTAGTTTAAAATATAAAAATTAGAAAAAAGAGCTTTTAACTCACAGCCCATAATAAGCTTCAAGTTTTCAGATAAGTCACTTCTTTCTTCCAGCTTTTCTAGGATGTTAGATAATGCTTTCTTACTAATTAGTGCATATTCGTTAGGGGTAATATTGTAATCATTTACATCTACACCAAAATCTTTACCCATACATATTTCCAGCAGCTTGTCTCCCATGTTCATATAATTAAACGGAGGACTTAGGCTGTTTTCTATACTGACGTGCTTTTCGCCATTATTATCAAAAGAAATATTAAGCTTTGTATTTTCATTTGGTAACAGATATATAAGCCCACTGTAAATAGGAGATTCTATAACGCAGAGGCTAACTGTAAATATAGGTATATTAAAACTAAATGTACCGTTGTCCTCAATTGGTATTTCAGAGCCAATATTGTCGAAGCCTATTCTATTTATTCGGATATTAAGTGTTTCAGTTTTTTGTTCTTTTGGTACATTTCCGAGTATCTTTCCTGAAAGAGTTCCTACCCCACATTTAAATTCAGGGATGGGGAGCTGTGCATGAATCATACAAGCGTATAAAACCAAAAAAGCAACTAAAACCAAAAGCTTTTTCATTGTATTAATATTGGCTGCTTTGAACTATATATTAAAATCCAGAATATGTTCACCTGTTTTTAGGGTATTGTGTATTCTGATTTCTGCATTTTGTTGTACTAATGAGTATGGTACCACACTCTTTGTCAGCCAGGCGTTACCTCCGATGGTAGAGTCGTGTCCTACAACGGTATTACCTCCCAAGATTGTTGCTCCTGCATATATAACCACATTGTTCTCGATGGTCGGGTGCCTTTTTTCGTTCGCTAAACCTTTGGTTACAAATAAAGCTCCGAGAGTAACGCCTTGATATATTTTTACATTATCGCCGATGATTGTTGTTTCGCCGATAACGATCCCCGTACCATGGTCTATATAAAAAGCTTTTCCTATCTCTGCTCCGGGGTTGATGTCTATTCCCACTTTAGAGTGTGCATATTCAGAAAATAGGCGAGGGATAATTGGCGTTTTCATCTTGTAGAACTCATGCGATATACGGTAAACTACCTGCGCAAAAAAACCGGGGTAAGTTAAGATTACCTCTTCTATCGATTTTGCAGCCGGATCGTTTTTGTAATATACTTCCGCTTCGTCATATAGTTGGTCTTGTAGTTCCGGTAGATGAGAAATGAATTTTCCGACTGTTTCTTCTGCTTGAGCCCTATCCAGCAAAGCTGAAATATTCTCCACCATAATGGAGTAAAAGTAATACAGCTTTTTCTCTCTCGATTTTTCCTGATCGCAAATAGGGAATAGTACACGGTGTATCAATGTGTTCAAAGCATCTTCCAGTTCTATTCTGTTAATTGGTAAATGTTTTGATTCTGCTCTTAATTTATTCGCTATTTCGTAAATATTAGTCATGATTTTCAGTGTTGTGGAAAACAAAAATAAGAATTAAAACAATATCTCTGGAAATTTGATAATGTTAAATTATTATATGTTATAAATCATGCTATTATAGATGAATTTTTTAAAAATAAATTGATATAAATAACTTCTTTATTTATATTTTTGTATAGTAAAATAACCGACATAATCCTTTATATTATGAATATTAATGACATTTTATCATCTTTAGAGGCAAGACATCCAGGAGAATCCGAATTCTTGCAAGCAGTAAAAGAGGTGCTTGTATCCATCGAAGATGTTTATAACCAACACCCCGAATTTGAAAAGAACCGGATTATAGAACGTCTGGTAGAGCCAGACCGCATATTCACATTTAAGGTGCCTTGGGTAGACGACCGCGGCGATATTCAGGTGAATATCGGCTATCGGGTACAATTCAATAATGCAATTGGCCCTTATAAAGGAGGTCTAAGATTTCACGCTTCGGTAAATCTTTCTTCACTCAAATTCTTAGGGTTTGAGCAGACGTTTAAGAATGCGCTCACTACTTTGCCGATGGGTGGTGGTAAAGGAGGATCAGACTTTAGTCCGAGAGGAAAGTCAAATGCCGAAATTATGCGTTTCTGTCAGGCTTTTATACTCGAGCTTTGGCGCAATATTGGCCCTGATACAGATGTTCCTGCCGGAGATATAGGTGTGGGTACTCGCGAGATAGGTTATATGTATGGTATGTACAAAAAACTGGCTCGTGAAAATACCGGTACTTTTACCGGGAAAGGATTGGAATACGGAGGTTCATTGGTACGTCCTGAGGCAACAGGATTTGGAGCTCTCTATTTTGTGAATGAAATGCTTAAAGCAAAAAATATAGACATTAAAGGTAAGACCGTCGCTGTTTCAGGCTTTGGAAATGTAGCGTGGGGTGCAACACTCAAAGCTACCGAGCTGGGAGCAAAAGTGGTGACTATCTCCGGACCTGACGGTTATATCTATGATGCAGACGGAGTGAGTGGTGAAAAGATAGAGTATATGCTTGAATTGCGCGACTCGGGTAATGACATTGTAGCACCTTATGCAGAGAAATTTCCGAATGCAGTATTTCATGCAGGCAAAAAACCTTGGGGTGAAAAAGTGGACATTGCTTTACCTTGCGCTATACAAAATGAGCTGAATCTTCAGGATGCTCAGGCTTTGATAGCTAATGGGGTAACATGTGTAGCCGAAGTGTCTAATATGGGCTGTACGGCAGAAGCTGTAGACTTTTTCATCGAGCAGCATGCAAACGTTGGTCAACTTCTTCGGCACCCCATTGTATATGCATTGCAT
>NZ_JAIXHZ010000122.1:0-3835 GCF_043392705.1 Dysgonomonas sp. Shenzhen-Wh21 | reverse complement strand
TATTCAAAGAAGGACTTCCTTCAACCCCAAGTATAGAAGAGTGACTACAACTGTTCCGGCCGACCCTGTGAATCCACTGATCCATTCGCGCGAAGCCCAGTGCGAAGCCGGGTATTCACTTAGATGGGAGTCGGTGCTGGGGATGATAAAAGCATGTAAGCCTTTTTCTCCCATAAATTCGCGTAGTGCGGCCGGAACAGTTGTAGTCACTCGCGAAAAAGCAGGGCTGTGGACAGACTCCCGCTATTTTCTGCAAGGAGCAAAAGAACTGGAAGGAGCTGATATCGAATTATTCAAAGAAGGACTTCCTTCAACCCCAAGTATAGAAGAGTGGCTAACCTCCGAACTGGGAAAAGGAGAATACGTTGGTATAGATGGCACTGTGTATGCAGCTAAAGAAGCCATGAACCTTACCCACAAATTAAACATGAAAGGATTGCACCTTATCAGTGATTACGATCCGTTCAGCAAAATATGGAACGACAGACCCGAAATACCTACGAATGCAATCTTTGTTCTGCCTGAAAAATATGCGGGCGAAGCGGCACATAAAAAAATAGCACGTATTTGCGATGCTGTAGAGAAAAATGGAGCAGAATCTTTGCTTGTAGCATCATTAGATACAATTGCCTGGATTTTTAACATCAGAGGTAACGACGTGAAGTGCAACCCTGTAGCGGTTAGTTACGCCTATGTTTCGAAAGAAGAAACAGTATTGTTTATCAATCCTAAAAAACTAACATCGGAAATTTCCGATTACCTGAAAGCAGAAGGGGTTACAATTGCCGAATACGATAAGGTATTTGATTATGTATCGAAACTAAAGACACCTGTTTGTTTGGATGCGAACAAAGTAACCTTCAAGCTATATAATACGATACCCGACGAATGCCGCATCATCGATATGCCATCTCCGGCAGACCTGATGAAGAGTATCAAAAACGATACAGAGGTTCAGGGTATCCGCAATGCGATGGAGCGCGATGGTGTTGCATTGGTACGCTTCTTCATGTGGCTCGAAAAAGCAGTACCCGGTGGTAATGTGACGGAAATTATGATACCCGAAAAACTGGTGGAATACAGAAGTCAACAGAAAAACTTTGTAGGAGAAAGCTTTGATACAATCTCGGGCTATGGTCCTAACGGGGCAATCGTTCACTATCATGTAAGCAATGAAAGTTCACTACCCGTTAAACTCGAAGGTTTGCTGCTTGTAGACTCCGGTGCTCAATATTTCGACGGTACAACAGATATAACCCGTACACTGGCTGTAGGCCCGCTTACCGACCAGATGAAAAAGGACTATACCATGGTACTGAAAGGGCATATCAATCTGGCAACAGCAATATATCCTCAAGGCACAAGAGGAAGCCAGTTAGATATCTTGGCTCGTAAGGCATTGTGGGATGAAGGGCTAAACTACCTGCACGGAACAGGGCATGGTATCGGACATTTCCTCAATGTACACGAAGGACCTCAAAACATAAGAATGAATGAGAACCCTACAACTCTGCAACCGGGAATGGTAACATCCAATGAACCGGGACTGTACAGAGCAGGACAATACGGTATCCGTATCGAAAACCTCATTCGTACGAAGCATGAAATGACTACCGAATTCGGAGATTTCTATTCTTTCGAAACGCTGACTCTTTGCCCTATAGATACGACACCTATAGTGAAAGAAATGTTGACAGAGAAGGAAATCGTCTGGCTTAACGAGTATCACAAATTTGTATACGATCGTCTTTCTCCACTATTGACCGAAGACGAAAAACAATGGTTAAAAGAAAAAACTCATGAGATTTAAAATAACTGTTATATTATTGAGCCTCCTTTTCACGTTTGAGATGGAGGCTCAAACTATTAAAAGTCCCGATAACAAATTCAACTTAGAAGTGACTTATCCGGGACAGAGTGGCAAAAAGCTATATCTGGGACAATATTGGCGGGGCGCTACATACGCAAAAGACTCCGTTGTACTTTCTGCGGCAGGTAAAGGTGTATTTACAGCAAAAGAGAAGTATCCCGAAGGGCAATATTTTCTTTACATAGCACCTGACTTCAGAACAGACATGCTCTTTGGCAGCGAACAGAGCAAAATGCAGATAACAATCAACAAGGATAATTTCTTAAAAAGCACTGTAACAGGAAACGATGACACGCGCCTACTGTGGAGCTATCTCAACAAGGTAGCAGAAAATGATGCTTTGAGAGAGACACTCGAAGATCAGCTATCGGCATCAGATCTTACTCCGCAAAAAAGAGCCGGCATAGAAAAGGAAATAGCAACCGAAGAGCAAATAGCGCAGACCTATGTAAACAATCTTATCAAAGAAAATAAGACGAATTGGTTTGGAACTTTCCTAAAGGGTATGACTCCGATCACGCTACCTTACACCGACCCTAAGAATGATAAAGAGTTTGCAGAAAACAACAAGTACGGAAAAGTACATTATTTTGATAATATAAACCTTACCGACCCTCGTCTGTGGCGAACAAATTATTTGACCAGCTATATAGAATCATATATGACTCAGTGGGTAAATCCTACGCCCGATTCTTTGGCGATAGCAGCAACTAAGCTTGTAAGCAGAACAAAAGAGAATGAAGTGTGTTTTAAAGAAATGTTGTCTTATCTGATAAATACAACCACTTCGAGCGACAGAATGGGCGATGAGAATATCTGGGCAAAGCTTTGCGAAGATTACGTCTTCGGCAAAAACCTGGCGTGGATAGATAGTGCTCAAGTGTCGGGATTGCAGTATATGTATGAGCATATCAAAAACAATCGCATAGGCATGAGAGCCCGCAATATAAAACTGACAACAATAGACGGTAAGACAATTGAGACAAACGATATAAAAGCCGAATACCTGATATTGTATTTCTATGGTCACGACTGTAATCACTGTATAGAAGAAACACCTCGCATATACAATGAGGTATATACCAAATACAAAGACAAAGGATTGCAGGTAGTAGCCATCGACATAAAGGGAAGCGACAAAAAAGAATGGGATAAGTTTGTAAAGAATAATAAGATGACCGGCTGGATCAACGCCGCCGACCCGAATAATATATCACAATACTGGCTGAACTATGACACATCATACATTCCGTCAGTGTTTGTGTTGGATAAAAACAAAAAAATAGTTGCAAAGAAAATAGATTCTAAAGGACTGGAACAGTTCTTCGATTATTATACAAAATAAAAGATAATGGCATTAATAAAAGAAGTCAGAGGGTTTACACCTGAGATTGGAGAAAATACATACATGGCCGAAAACGCTACAATAATCGGCGATGTGGTAATAGGTAAAGATTGTAGCATTTGGTTTAACACCGTATTGCGTGGCGACGTAAACTCTATACGCATCGGAAACAGGGTAAACATCCAAGATGGCAGTGTGTTGCACACTTTGTACCAAAAGTCTGTAGTAGAAATAGGCGACGATGTATCCATCGGTCATAACGTGGTAGTGCATGGTGCAAAAATAGAAAACGGTGCACTGATAGGTATGGGAGCCATTGTTCTCGATCATGCAGTGATAGGCGAAGGTGCGATTATTGCAGCAGGATCAGTGGTACTGAGCGGCACACAGGTAGAGCCGGGAAGTATCTATGCAGGTGTACCTGCCAAGTTTGTAAAAAAAGTAGATTCGGAACAGGCGAAAGAAATGAACCAGAAAATAGCAAAAAATTACCTGATGTACTCGGGCTGGTTTAAAGAAGAATAAAACCGATTAAGGAAAATACTTATAATTAAATATGGGCAGAGGAATTTCATTTTCCGACTGATTGATTGCTTCATGTAGCGTATCTCTCAGGGTGT
>NZ_JAIXHZ010000121.1:0-6448 GCF_043392705.1 Dysgonomonas sp. Shenzhen-Wh21 | reverse complement strand
ATGATCAGATTATTAATTAACGGACAAGAAGTAGCACTCCCGGACGATTTTTCCTCTACTCTATATGAGGAAAATCCGGTATTCACTAAAAATGAGAAATACACGTATGATTTCCGTTCCATTAAGGGCTACTCTGTTATCTACTATCAGTATTGCACTTCGTCCCGGTTGTATGCCATTTTTTATATTTACCCGGTTTATATTTTCATAAATACGGGCATTTCTGAAATTGTTCAGAGATAATGTCAAATCATACGTGTATTTCTCATTTTTAGTGAATACCGGATTTTCCTCATATAGAGTAGAGGAAAAATCGTCCGGGACGAAGTGCAATACTGATAGTAGATAACAGAGTAGCCCTTAATGGAACGGAAATCATATTGGGTTTTGGAGATTCGAATGTAAAAATACAACTGGCCAGTGGAAAATCGGAGTTTAATTTTCTGATTGGATCTGATAAAAAACTTCGAAAACTTGATCTTGGTATGGCTTTTCCATATTTAGGAGCCGGTTGGCTCGATATTGCCAGAAAAGTATATGAGGATTTGAATAAAACATACCCCGAAAGAGATTGGGTATTGGCTCCATATACTGCCGGATATGACACTTCTATAAATGAAGAATCTAAAGTGATATTACGTATTGGTAATAATTTTACATTACCAAACCATCATGGCATGAGTTCTATCCCGGAAACATCTCAAGCGATACCTGTATTTGAGCCTTATTATTCAGGACAAGTTCCACAACCTTTTCTTTGTTTCATCATCAGAAAGGTTGTAAATGCTTTGGGCTATATTATGGAATACAATGTTATTGAAGATGATCCTATCCGCAAGCAATATTATATAGTACATGGCTTTAGAACATACGATTTTGCTAAGATGCTGCCAAACTGGACTGTAAAAGATTTTTTTGAGCAGCTGGAGTTATGGTTGGATTTAGTTACTGTTGTTGATGAAAAAAATAAATCGGTTAGGCTATTATACACATATCAAGCCTCAGAATTTACCGAAAAGCAAGATTTGAACGTGATAGATCAATTTGATGTAGATATTGATCAAAGTAACGACAAAAGGGTTCAAAATGGTAATGTTTCTTATGATTTTTCGGAAGATGATTATTATCTCTATATGAGAATTAACAGCTTTACCCGGACGAATGCAAAAAGAATGAATTTTAGTTCATTGAGTGAACTAATCGCACGTATTAATGCTAATCCGGCAGATAATTTCGAATATATCTATACAGTAGATAGCCCGAGTGATAAGTCTGAATTTATTGCATTCAAAATCGGATCGACCGTTACATTAAAGAAAATTGACAGCTTTAAGCCACTGATGAATAATCCGGAATCAGATGATATAGATATTGAATTAAAAATAGTTCCAGCCTCGTTTATTTCAACGTGGATACAAACAGCACCATCCAGTGTTTCGGAAGTTACCTCTGATTTTTGGCTTCAAATTCCGGTAGCTGAAAACTATGATGAACTTGTAAAGTCTGACGTTAGCGGGCCCCCTACAGAAAATCCGGAAGTAATAGAGATTAAAAATGTCCAGGATTCGATCGAATCGGAGCCCGACGACAATGAAGATAAAGGTGGAAGCCGTCTAAGATTAGCTATTTATGATGGTCTGAAAAATGCCACTCGAAAAAGGCTTGGAGGTTCGGGTGTAATAATACATTCGGCAATATATCCCATGGCTTATACTGAGAGCTTATATGAAGACTTGCCTGACAGCAAAGAAGAACATTATATGTCAACAGGGGGACATCTTTCCAATTCATTCAGACTAGATGTTATAAATGAAGAAATATATAGCAAAACAGAAATCATAGACACTACAGAGCCATATAAATTTTCATTCGAGTTAAATGATCGATTCAACATACAATCTACTTTCATTATAAGAAATAGAGAATTTATCTGTTTGAAGGTTGAGAAAACAATTCAAATCGATGGATTTGGAAAATATGCACTGGGGTATTTTTATCCTAAAAGAAAAGAATAAAGAGGCTTAACGCCTCTTTTTCTTTATAATTTAGGAAACTTATTCTTTACATAATCATTCCTTCGTCCCATTTTCTTAGAAAGATATATATCTGTCGTTGTGGTGTGAGTGTGTCGCAAATGATCCCTGATAGCGGGCAATGGGGCTCCACTCATTGCAAAAAGTATAGCACCGGTACACTTCCAGCTATATAGTTTATATTCCTTCGGAAATCCAAGGATGTCACGGTATTTATTAAATTCTAATCTGAATCTATTTTTACCCCAGCATTCAGGCCCGGGCTCTTTAGTTTTTCCAAACACATAAAACTCCCTATCATACGTTGAAATATTCATAGACTTGATTATTTTTTGTATCTCAGGAGGCATATTTATAATCCCTTGAGTTGTTTTTGCATTTTCTTCTCTAATTCGGATAGTATTGGTGAAGAAATTAATATCCTTCACTCTCAATAATCTTAGTTCTGTTCCCGGACGAATGGCACAATAAAATATCATGGCGCAAAAAAGATATACCTGTTCGTCGTTTTCCTTAATGTAATTTAGCAGATACTTTGCATCATCCCGGGTCATAGGTTGTGCCGAATGATCTGCTCTTTGTCGTCCTTCCGGAAGTTCGTATACCGGGCTTTTATTTACAAAATTCCTTTTAATCATCCAATTATATAACTGGCTTATCCGAGCTATAAAGTCTTTGATCGTTCTTCGTTCTAATTGACGATCGTTTATGAGATAATAACAAAATTCTGTTATTATCTCATTTGTCACATCCTGAGCAAATATTCCTTTTTTACCCTTTGATAAAAGCCATTGGTAAAATATTCTTAGTTTAGATGTATAGTCCTGATGTGTTTTCTTTTTTAAAATTGGCGACTTCTCTTCTAAAAAGGTATTGATATAATAGAAGAGATTTTTATCAGTCGTTTCCCTGGATCCATAAAAACGAGCCTGAATATTATAAGCGATCCTGTTATTGATCACAACAGATTCTAAGTCGAATGGTGTCCATCCGCTTAAAATTTTATCTGTAATCTCCTTTATGATATTTTGAGCGTGTTCTTGCCTCTTTTTAGCAGTATCTATTTGCTTGAACCCTTCATATATTCTATATCTTTCAAGCTTGTCAATCCTTTCATCTCGATAGGAATATTCAACATACCATTCTTTACTCAAATCCCCACCACAATCTATTAATCGTGGGAGAACGAATTTTACTTTTCTACGTCCCATATTCATTAAAAGTTTTTTAAGTGAATCGCGACAAACACAGAATATTAACTTCTAACTTTATGAGTCATTTTTGTCTGGAAAGTGTCTGGTACACTTTTAAACAGACACTTATTTTAAATAAAACGCTTACTACAAGCAACTTAAAATAAGTTTGTGGAGCATATCGGACTCGAACCGATCACCTTTAGACTGCCAGTCTAACGCTCTAGCCAGATGAGCTAATGCCCCCGATGAAAGCTGTGCAAATATATACAATTTTCGCTAATAATGCCAGATATATAAATAAAAAGAGAACTTTATCTCTATTTACCTGCATACTGTGAGCAGTATTCCACAGCAGACTTAATATTTTCCAGATTATCAAAATCCAGCTTATTTTCCTTAATATATTTCTTGATTTCTTCTTTGTGAGCTTTGAATAACTTTGCTAATGAGTCTGGCGAAGAAAAGCGCTTCTGTGTATTATTAATCTTTATATAATAGAAATTATCAGGCTTGTAATTAAATTTCTCGGAAACGTTCAGTGGAATAGTACGTCCTTCTTTATTAATTACACTTACACTCGTAATAGCGCTTGTTGTAGATGTCGTACCATAACCACTCGGTTTTCCCTCCGATACAGCTTTATATCTCCATTGTATATAAAAAATGAAGTTATTATAATTAATCCGTTCGTAGAATAAATTGCCTTTTATTTGCTCAAACATTCGGCCTTCAATATTGATATATGAAATATCCGAAGGATTGACTATCTCTAGTAAAGCATTATCCGAAGGTGAGAGGAAGAGCATCCTTTGATTTAAAGGATCATAATTAAGCTTTGCATATACAACTGCACCATTTTTATATACAGCTTTTCCATTTTTAAATTCATCGAATATATATACATTGTCTTCTTGAGCTTGCAGTTCCAATGATACAAAAAAGAGACTAAAGAATAACGATAGAAGAAGATATTTGTTTTTCATAATAGGCATTTATTTAAAGCTTTAACAAAGAAAATAAAGTATTTATAAATCTACAAATAATTCAGTATTTATTCTCTTTAAACAGTAAAAGTCCTGATAACTTCAGGACTTTCTTATATTTTATTATACAGAAATTTCAGATCAAATATCCACAACGAACTTTTTTAGCTCTAAACTCAATAGAGGTTGGGGTACCGATTGCTTTATTTCCGAAATTATTATATCCAAAACTCTTTCTCTCAAAAATTCTTTACGAGTAACCAAGCTGATTTCTCTTACCGGTGAAATACCTTTCAGCGGACGCACATTCTTTTTTTGTTGTTCGGTAAGATCTTCTATAGCCATCTCCGGAATAATAGTAAGCCCACTATTATTATCTACAATATTGATCAGTGTGCTTATGCTTCCTGCTTCGTAAGAGAATAAAGAATGTGAGCTTTTACGCTTACGCATATTACAAATTCTCAATATCTGTCCTCGGAAACAATGAACTTCTTCAAGCAACCACAGACGGTTTATATTCAGATCATCTTCTTCCAACTCTTTTTTTGCATAGAGTGATGTTTCGCGGGGAGAAACGTAAGCATAAAATCGTTCGTAATATATCGGATGTTCAGATATCTTATCATTTTTAAGAGGTGTAGCCAATATAGCACCATCTAAGGCCCCGTTCAACAACTTTTCTATTATCTGACCGGTTGTGGTTTCTTCTATTACCAGAACAATATCATAACCATTTTCGTCATGAACTTTCATTAATTTAGGTAATAAATAAGGAGCTATAGTAGGGATTATACCCAGTTTAAACACACCTTGAACTATTCCTTTCTCTTCTTGGATTATTTCTTTTATTTGCTTTACTTGCGATACAATGACACGAGCCTGATTTATGATCTGAATACCAATAACAGTTGGCTGAACAGGCAACTGACTACGATCAAATATTTTAACCCCCAGTTCATCTTCCAATTTCTGGATCATCATACTTAGGGTAGGCTGCGTTACAAAAGAAGCTTCAGCCGCTTTTGCAAAGTGGCGGTGATTGTCCACTGCAATAATATACTCCAGTTGCTGTATGTTCATATCTACGGTATTTAGTTAGTGTTAGTATTCTCTTTGTCCAAATATTGAAGAACCTACTCGTACTATAGTAGCTCCCTCCTCCACTGCTATTTCATAATCATCAGACATTCCCATAGAAATTTCGGAAAACGAATCAAAATCATGGAAATAGTCTGCTTTAAGTTCATCATAGAATAGTTTCAGGCTGCGAAACTCTGTTCTTATCAGGTCTACATTGTCCGTAAAGGTAGCCATACCCATTACCCCTCCAATATATGCATACTTCAACTGCTTCCAAAGACCTTCATCCAGCATCTGCCGACAAGTATCAAATGATAAGCCATATTTAGAATCCTCTTCAGCGATATGAATTTCTAAAAGACAGCAAATACGCCTATTTACACTTGTTGCCTGCTTATCTATTTCCTGCAAAAGCTTCCAACTATCAACACTATGAATAGTATGAACATATGGAACGATTGCTTTCACTTTATTTGTTTGAAGATGACCTATAAAGTGCCATTCTATATCTTGTGGCAACTGACTATGCTTCAGATCTACCTCTTGCATCCGACTTTCACCAAAAACCCGTTGACCGTTATCATAAAGTTTCTGTATAGCTTCTACAGGATGAAATTTAGATACAGCGACAAGTTTTACAGTTTCAGGTAAAGTCTCTTTTATTTTATGTAAGTTATCTGATATATTCATTTCAAGCCGGTAACACAATATAATTTATCAACCATAACTTTATGGCAAATCATACCAATACTACTTTCTTCTTTTCGTCTTCTGAATAAGGGAACACATCCATAATAGTAGTCTCGGATAATGAAGCAATAGTATAATCAGCCAAGGTTCCCTCCATGCCTTTTTCTACAACCTTCAGCGCTTCTTTTATATCAGATGCCTGAGCTAGCATTTGTACTGCTGTTTTCTTTTCCGTTCCACTTTTTTCATCCAAACTAATGAACATTACTTTAGCTTTAAAAAAACGATCGCCATTATCATTAAAGAATAATTCAGACAATTTAGCTCTTTTAATATCTGCGATTGTAAACTCTCCCGATATATAAGGTTTTATTTCTTCAATTATACGGGCTTCCGCCTCTGTGAAAGATAGTGCATCTACTAAATATGGTTCAGTTACTTTCTTTTGCATACCATTTTCCAG
>NZ_JAIXHZ010000120.1:0-18112 GCF_043392705.1 Dysgonomonas sp. Shenzhen-Wh21 | reverse complement strand
GAACGGGCATCAAAAGAAGACACTGGAAAAGATATGGGCCGACTGGGAGAAATTTGCTTCGTATGCATTTAATAAGTCTCATGCGACATGTTATTCTTGGGTTGCATATCAAACGGCTTGGTTGAAGGCAAATTATCCATCCGAATATATGGCTGCGGTTCTCTCTCGGAACTTATCTAATATTACTGAAATTACTAAGTTTATGGATGAGTGTAAAGCCATGAACTTGAATGTTTTTGGACCTGATGTGAATGAATCATACCTTAAGTTCTCGGTAAACAAAGAAGGAGATATTCGCTTTGGTCTAGCAGCCGTTAAAGGTGTAGGGGAGGGGGCTGTAATGAATATCATAGAAGAAAGAAGAAATAATGGTCCGTTCAAAGATATTTTTGATTTTGTAGAGCGTGTGAATCTTAGTGCATGTAATAAGAAGAATATAGAATCTTTAGCTTTGGCCGGAGCTTTTGATAACTTTCCGGGAATGACGCGAGAGCAATTCTTTGGAATGAACGGTAAAGGCGAGACATTTATAGATATGCTTATTCGTTATGGGAATAAGTTTCAGATAGATAAAAATCAAGCTGCAAACTCCCTGTTTGGAGACGATGCTTCGTTTGATATTGCACGTCCCGAGATTCCCAAAGTTGAGAAATGGTCAGATCTGGAACGTTTGAATAAAGAGCGGGAACTGATCGGGATCTATTTATCAGCCCATCCACTTGATGAATACAAGATTATCCTAAATTATGTATGTAATGTAGGTATGTCTGAAATAGAAGATAAAGATGCGTTGAAAAATAAAGAAGTTACCTTTGGGGGGATGGTGAGTGGAATGCGTGAGGGCATCACCAAAAATGGAAAGCCCTATATGATATTGCGTATAGAGGATTTTACCGGTAGTGGAGAGATACCTCTTTTTGGCGATGATTATATCAATTTTAGTAAATATGGCCGTCCCGGTTTATATGTATTTGTAAGGGGGCGTGTGCAAGGGCGTAAGTATGATGCCAATCAGATGGAGCTTAAGATTAACTCAATTAATTTGTTGCCGGACATAAAAGATACCTTGGTGGAGAAGATAACTATTACATTGCCTCTGCATGACATGAATACCCAGATGGTAGAAGAATTATCTACTTTAACTAAAAACAATCCGGGTAATTCATTGTTATATTTTGAAGTAGTAGACGGAGAGCGAAATATGAAAGTAGATTTGTTCTCACGAAGCTATAAAATAAATGTGAAACAGGAACTTATTGATTATCTGGTGGAAAACGAAAGTTTTGTCTTTAAGGTAAATTGAAATTTTTATATCTAAAATAGATTATTTACCTTTGCACAGGAAAAAACAAAATAGACTTAATATATAAAATATATAAACAAATAGACAAAAGTTATGGCTTTAGAAATTACAGATGCAAGTTTTGAGGATGTTCTAAAATCGGACAAGCCTGTCGTTATTGATTTTTGGGCAGAATGGTGTGGCCCATGTCGTATGGTCGGCCCAATTGTTGAAGAATTGGCCGGTGAATATGCCGATAAAGTAACCATTGGTAAAGTAGATGTGGATAACAATGACGAGATTACCTCTAAATATGGTATTCGTAATATCCCTACTATACTTTTTATTAAAAATGGTGAAGTGGTTGATAAACAAGTTGGTGCTGCACAGAAATCTGTTTTAGTAGACAAAATTGAAAATCTATTGAAATAAATTCTGATCTTCATAGAGAACAGTGATGAATTACAGATATTGACAGTAATTTAAATATTGAAGATATAAACAAGAAAGCCGTCTGATATTTTTCAGACGGCTTTCTTTATTTTGAAATTCTAAAAGTCAGCTTTTATTTTTTCGGATTCATAATTACTTCTATATGATTTCCTTGAGATACCAATTGTTTAGTTAAAGCTTTGATATCATCTTTGGATAGAGAGTTCACAAGAGCTAAATAATTTGAATGGTTATCTTCCCCATAGAAATATTTGGAACCTAATATGCCCACCCAATAGCCGTTTTGTTTTTCATCCTCCTGGAATTTCTTTACCATATATTCTTTTACTTTCAGGAAGTCAGTGTCTTCAGGGCCGTTCTCAGCTATCTTATTTATTTCGCGGCTGATAATAGGTGTTATTGAAGCAACTCTTTCAGGATCAGTATCAAAAGACATTTGCAATACACTTTGACCTGCCGGAATACGAGAGATCCAAGAGCGTACCCCAACGCCATAAGTACCGCCGGCTTCTTCTCTTACTGTACGCACATATACAATATCCAATATTTGCTTAAGCGCAGATAATGCAATTTGATTTTTTTGCTCATAGTTCAGAGTTCCGCTATACATTTCGAATGCAGATGTTTTTGGCGTTTTCATCTCTTGTTCAAAAACATTTTCAACGTGTCCTTTACGTATATTCGAATCTACATTCTTGTATTTGGCATCTTTGTTTCCTGATGGTAGTGCAGCAAGGTATTGTTCTACCAATGGTTTCAGAATAGCTTCGTCCACTGTACCCACAAAGTTGAAAACAAATGAACCCGGATTAGCATATATTTCTTTGTATATTTCAATAATGCGATCGTAGTTCAACTTTTCTGCATCTTCTAACAACATAACTTGCATGCGAGGGTTGTCTCCATACATTGCTTTTGTTTTGTTGATATTCAAGATGAACGAAGGTTCGGAAGTTAAGTTCTTCAGCTGATTTTTGATCAAATCCATAATGTTGGAGTATGCCCCTTCGTCTTTGCGAGGAGCAGTAAAATATAGATAAGTCAACTGAAGCATTGTTTCCAAATCCTTCATGTTTGAAGAACCATTGAAACCTTGTGTATAAGCCGATATGCTATTGTTTACATTTGCAGATTTGCCAGCCAATACTTTCTTGAGATCTGTAGAGCTGAAATTGCCAATACCGCCTACTGATGGAACCATTGAAGCCATATTTGCATTATAGATATCAGCGTCAGGAACGATAGAAGTTCCTCCATAAGCATGAGCAGACATTAGTATCTCGTCATCTTTAAAGTCCGTTTTTTTAATAACTACTTTCATGCCGTTCGATAGTGTCCATATTGTAGTCCCTAGCGTGTTATCGGCTTCAGTCTTTACGATAGATCCCGGTTTTGGTAATTGGCTTACAAGAGGTTCGTTAGATACGGCTTCTTGGTATGCTGTAATATCTTCGGCTTCTACTTTCTTAAATACATTCAATAACTCATCTGTTGTAGGATACACAAGTCCTTCTTTTTCAGGGCCTGTTACGGTAATCACAATATTCTTATCCGCAATCAATTGTTTTACAACAGCGTTAATTGCTTGAGCATTAATAAATGGAGCAAACTTCTTAACGAAATCATATTCGTATTCGATACCCGGTATGCCTTCATCGCCGGTAAAGCTTCTTACATATTCTTGAACGTATCTGTTGTTAAGCTCTTTATTTCTGTTGTTATACATATTTTCATATTGTTCCAATAAAGTAGCTTTCGCTCTTTCTACTTCAGCATCAGTATATCCGAATCTTTTGATGCGTTCATTTTCTCTTATCAGGCTCGCTAAAGTCTCATCAACTTTTCCTTCCTTGCTTAGCGCAATAGTGGTCCATGCATCTTTTGTTTTTGATACGAAGAACTCTCCATCGTATGCGTAGGATGCAGCAAAGGGAGCATCTCCTTTTTGAGATATTTCCTCTAAGCGATCTGATAGCATATTCGAAGCAAAGCTTTTAATGAAGCTAATAATCAGGCCTTCCTGAGTTTGTTTTGTCTCAGCTGGTATTACATCGTGCTTAATATACAGAGTTACTTGAGTTCTTACAGCCTCAGGGTCGGTAATAACAGATACAATTGGTTTATCATTATCCGGAACAGGGAAGTAAACTCTTTCTGCCGGATTTACCGGTTTAGGAATGTCAGACCACATAGCTTTTATCTTGGCCTCTACTTCATCTACATTGATGTCTCCAACAATAACAATGCCCTGCAAATCGGGACGATACCATGTATGGTAGTAATCGCGTAATGTCTGATAAGGGAAATTTTCTACGATTTCCATTTTACCAATGGGCATGCGGTCGGCGTATTTACTTCCTTCGAAAATAACAGGAAGTTGTTTGTCCCATATGCGGTACTGAGCGCCGCTACGGGTACGCCATTCTTCTTTTATAACAAGTCTTTCTTCATCAATTTGCTCATCTTTCAGAGCGATAAATCCAGACCAGTCGTGCAATACCATCAAGCATGAATCAATAATCGCATCGCGTACTACGGGAACGTCATCTAGATTGTATACAGTTTCGTCAAACGAAGTGTATGCATTTACATTTGCACCAAATTTAACACCGATTGACTCCAGATAATTTAACATGGTCTTTTTCCCCGGAAAGTTTTTTGACCCGTTGAAAGCCATGTGTTCAAGAAAGTGGGCTAATCCTGCCTGATTGTCTTCTTCCTGCATAGAACCTACCTTCTGAGCGATATAAAAGTTAGCTCGTTTCTCAGGGTAGGCGTTATGACGGATATAGTATGTAAGTCCGTTTTCTAACTTCCCATATCTAACCTGCGGATCGATAGGTAGTTTTTCCATTGTTTGTGCTTTGACAAGTCCGGCTATGGCTAGTAAAGCGATAAAAATAAAAGACTTCCTCATATTATTAATGTTTAAAGTGTTATTCTATAATTAGTTTAGAAAGTACCGGCTTATGATCGGAGACGAAAGTTCCATTTAAAGTGTCGGGCAAGACTGCATAATCTTGTACCTTTATTTGTTTACTCACAAATATATAATCAATTAGAGGACGTTCGCTTTCAGCTAGTCTACCAAAGTTGTGGAATGTCCAGTCTGTACCTGATGTTTTTAGGGCAACCGTTTTGCTGTCTATCAGGTGATTTGCTTTTGAAGCATCTGTAATATTTTTAATCGCTTCCGATTGCGGAGTATCATTAAAATCTCCTGTAAGTACTATCGGCAGACCTTTTCCCAGCTCTTCAGCTTTCTTTAATAGTAAGTTTCCACCTTCTTTGCGGGCAATCGACCCATCATTATCAAGGTGTGTATTAATAGCAAATATTTCTTTACCTGTAGTTTTTTCTTTTAGTATAGCCCAGGTTGCCACACGTATATATGATGCATCCCAACCTTTAGAACCTGCCACTTCGGGCGTTTCACTTACCCAGAATGTGCCGGACTCTATAGCCGAGAATCTATCTTTTTTATAGAAAATGGGGCTGAATTCTCCCTTGTCTGCACCATCTTCACGTCCTACGCCTATTGCTGTGTATTGCGGCAGGCGTTCTTTCAGGTCATTCATCTGGTTCAACAAAACCTCTTGCATGCCGAGTATATCCACATCATTCATCCGAACCATTTCAGCGGCATTGTCTTTTCTGTATTGCCAGCTGTTAAGACTGTCGCTGGGAACATCCAAACGAATATTGAATGTCATTACATTCAGCTCTAAAGGTTTTGTATTACAGGATGATATGAAAAGTAAAGAGGAAAGTAATAAGTAAATTAATTTTTTCATTTTAAGAACGTTAATTGAATGAAACTATTTATTGGTATTTGAAATTTATGCAAATAAATTATACAATTTGGGTAAGAAAATAATAGCTCCGCAGATGACAGATATTACAGACGATACAAAAACTGCAGCTGCGGCAAGGTCTTTTACTTTTTTTATAACTTCATTCCACTGAGGTGATATATAATCACATATATTCTCGATGGCAGAATTTATTATCTCTAGGCTAAAAACTAACGCTATCAGAATACATATAACAAGCCATTCTGTATTTGATATTTTTAAAAGAAATCCAGCCGTAACTACAACTATTACAATAGCTATATGTATACGGGAATTATGCTCTTCCAAAAATAATACTCTCAAACCGTTTAGTGCATATAAAGCCGATTTAGAACGCTTTTCTAGCGAAAATTTCTCCGAACCTTTTTTGCTCATTTCAGGCAACCCTTAAATTGGAATACATTTGAATCGCTAATTTAGTAACAAAAAAATGATAAAAAGACAGTTCCTGCTTCTTTTTGGTAAATAACTTTTGCTTTTTATTTGTTTCTGATATTCGGTTTCTGTAATTTTGAATAACAAAATCTGAAAAATCTGAAAAATATGAAAAAGTACATATTCTTTTTATTATTGTCTATCGGATTGACTTCTTGTAATTTGAGTTATCAAAACAATCTGGAGAAAATGGGTGATGCTGTAAGGCAGCATATGAGGTACAGGGATGCAGATAATGGGACTATAACCAAGGTGGAATACTTTAAGCCGATATCGTACGAAAAAATAGCCAAAGAAAAACGTCAGAAACCTGATGAGGCTTATCTATTTCGGGTATACATTCAGGGTACATGGTCTTATGACAACAGTTATAGGATATATAATATCAATGACACTGTCAATTGTTATCTGAACGAAGACAAAAAGGTGTTGAGGATGGATGAGAATAAAGAAAACTAAGAAAACTATCTTCAATATATAGAAAATAAGAGGGTGTTTCTTCTTTCATTTTAGAAAGGGAAATTGCCCTCTTTTAATATATCTGCTCGATTATTAAATTATTTCATGTAATTTTGTATTATTATCATATTTAAGATTATCGATGAATACTTTTGGAAATATATTCAGACTTACTTCTTATGGAGAGTCTCATGGTGCTGGTATCGGAGGAGTTATTGATGGTTGCCCTCCCGGGATAACCGTAGATATGGAGTTTATACAAAACGAACTAAATCGCCGTCGCCCGGGACAATCTAAGATAACTACTCCTCGCAAAGAAGCAGATGAAGTAGAGTTCTTATCGGGTATATATGATGGTAAAACTACCGGAGTACCGATAGGATTTCTTATTCGAAATAATAACCAGCATTCGTCAGATTACGACAACCTGAAAGATATTTATCGTCCTTCTCATGCAGACTATACATATTCTCAGAAGTATGGTATACGTGATCACCGTGGAGGAGGCAGGTCGTCGGCCCGCGAAACTATTGCTCGTTGTGTAGGCGGGGCATTAGCTAAGCTTGCGTTGAAACAATTAGGAGTGGAAATATTGGCTTATACTTCGCAAGTAGGACATATAAAGCTCGAAAAACTATACAAGAATTATGATCTGTCGCTTATAGAATCTACGCCTGTACGTTGCCCCGACCCTGAGAAAGCAAAGTTAATGATAGAACTTATAGAAGAGGTTAAGTCGAAAGGGGATACTATTGGCGGCGTTATTTCGTGCGTTATAAAGGGTGCTCCTGTAGGATTAGGAGAGCCTGTATTTAATAAGTTACATGCCGCTTTAGGGAATGCTATGCTTGGCATAAATGCGGTGAAAGGGTTTGAATACGGCGATGGATTTGATGTCAATCACAGAGGATCGGAGGTCAATGATGTATTCTATAACGATAATGGTAAGATAGGAACCAAGACAAACCATTCGGGAGGTATACAAGGTGGAATATCAAACGGACAAGATATTTATTTTCGTGTAGCTTTCAAACCTGTGGCAACAATTTTGATGCATCAGGAGACTGTAAATAAAGATGGAGATAGTACAGATCTTAAGGCTCGTGGACGTCACGACGCTTGTGTTCTACCTCGTGCAGTACCAATTGTTGAGGCTATGGCGGCGATGACTATTTTAGATTATTATCTTTTGAGTTGTACTAATCGTGTTTTCTTGGATAAGCTTTCTTAGGTGATCTCAGCCCTTTGATCAAGTGCTTAGTTGCTAAAATGGGATTGTGAAGTAGCATTCGTGGACCGGAGTACTTCATAATTTCTTTTATTCTTTCTCTCATTTCCGAACTATAGCAGTGAACTTTACAGTTTTGGCATGTAGGTTTATCCTCACCAAATATGCATTTCGTTAACTTTCTTTGTGCGTAATTGTTCAGTTCAGCGCAAGACGAGCATAAAGCATGGCTTGTACCATGTTTATCTTTACAGTACAAGTGAATCATCTTTCCGATGGTCTTTTTTTCAGTAGTATTCATTTGCAAAGAATCTCCTATATAGAAGACAGGTATAATGATTATGATCAAAAATGATCCCTCTATTATTCAAAGTTAAACACAAGTGATATCATTCGTGTTTTTCCCGATGAAATCGCTTGAGTATATTTAATTAAATCTTTATCAGATAAATCTGATCTGTCTTTATTTACAACATCAGTCAGTCCGAATGAAAATTTTAATTCAGGACACAGTTTAAATAGCGGTAAATACAAATTACATCCAACGCCAAACTCCAGACCATAGTCCATCGACTTGAATCGAAGTATATCATTCTTCTTTTGTCCGATATTTAAAGCTGCGTATGCTCCAGCAAGCAGATAGGGTCTGAAATTCCCTGTACGATCTGCGCTAAATTTGAGATAAAGAGGTAGTGTTAAATAATTACTCCTCAAGGCTGATTCATATTCTTTACCGGATGTTTGTTCTTTAAAAACAAAACGCCTTTCCCCGAAATGTAGAGAAGGAGTGGCCCGCAGATTGAAATATTGATTCAAATATCTGTCGGCAATCATACCTACGCTAAATCCTACCGAATAGGAGGGGATTTCCGTAAACCAAGCTTCACCGTTATCTCCCACATAGCCCGAATGTGATATAATAAGGTCTTGTGCTTGGAATCCAACCATAAAGCCCAAATGATACATCTTTTGATCTGCAAAAGGTAGGTTTTGCGGTTTACGAGTCTGTGCCTGCATATTAATACCGAACAGGACAATAAAAGATAGGTATAATAGTATTAATTTTTGCTGTTTCAAAATTCAGTATTTATTTCTAATAACGTATTTGCTGTTAGTTATTGCAAAGTACTTATTTTAATCTAGAAAGCGTAAAAATAGTAATTTCTTCATCTTATTGATGTAAAACAAAAACTATTCATAATGAGTTTATTGCCAGGTAAATAATATTGATCGAGACTTTCGTAAATAGATATAAACAATATAAATATTAATAATATCTAATCCTATCTATTTTAGATACAGAAAAAACTCATTATATTTGCCAAATCAAAGTTAGTAATAATATTAAAAAAACAAAAATCATGGCTTACGTTATTAATGAAGATTGTATTGCTTGCGGTACTTGCATCGATGAATGTCCTGTAAATGCAATATCAGAAGGAGACATCTACAAAATTGATCCAGATGCATGTACTGACTGTGGTACTTGTGCTGATGCTTGTCCAACTGAAGCAATTCATCCTGCTTAATTAGAATTATCAGGATAACAAAATATAAAGGAAGCTTTTTAGCTTCCTTTTTTGTTTTTATAGTAGTTATCATGAGAAGTCTTAGTCCTTTCTGTTTTTTATTGAATGCTTTGTTAGACTATAAAAGTGATTTGTTTGGGAATTGAGGGTGATTGTTATGGAATTATTCCAGATTGAGACTCTATATGATATAAATAATATGATATGAGAACTGTATTGTTGCCATCTATCTTTATGCTTATTTTTATACTAATATCTTGTAAAAAAAATCAAGATCAATCAATGATAGGGAATAGAGAAAAAAATCTATATGTTGGAAGACTCTTAGAATTGAATCTCAAAATCAGGTAATAGTTATTGATAAATATGAGAATTATGGAGTTCGAGATACATGTGACCTTAAAGAGATAAGAATCAATGAATCTGTCATCGAATATGAGCCTATAAATAGAGGACAAGAATATTTTGACATAACAGAACAAGAGAAAGATTCAGTGTTTTATTATATCTACGATATTGTAACAAATCCTGTTTATACAGAACAATTCGCGACCTGCTATGTAGGTAATATTTTTATTGGATTTAGTACAGGGAGTGCAACTCAACTATGTAAATATAATTCCGTTGGCAATTGGACTACAATATCACTTTCAACAGAGAAGTTGTATAATTTATTGAGAAGAAAAACAAAAATTTCAAAGTATTCGATTTCTATCGAATGATGACTGGATGTTTCTTGCATTCTTCAATGCTTGGTTTCTCTGATTATACATTTGCAAGCATTGTAAAATATTCCAAAATCAATATATAAAACAAAAAAGCAACCTCAATTGAGATTGCTTTCTTTTTAGTTGCGGAGACCGGATTCGAACCGATGACCTCCAGGTTATGAGCCTGGCGAGCTACCACTGCTCCACCCCGCGATCTTGTGAGTGCAAAAGTATAGAAATAATTGTAACATTCCAAATAAAAACGGGTAAATAAATAAATTTTTTCTATACTTGTAAGTTACTTATTGATTACAAGGGTGTTAAAAAAGGAAATATTTTACCACGTATAAGTAAGTCCAAAACCTACCATCTCATTATATTGAAAATATCCCCAATCTCCTTTTTTAGTCGGAGGTACACCATCGTCATAGCGCAGGTAGAAATAAATAGACGTTGATAAAAATCTATTTAGGTTCATTGTGTATTTATTCTCACATTCAAATAGTATTTTCTCATAGTTTGTAAAATACATAATTCGACTTGTGAATTTGTTATATCGGTTAAATGAATATGATATATCTGCCTTAACTGTAGATCCTAAATCCAGTTTACTTTTCTTCCCTTCATCTACTCCATATCTCGACTTGTCCACCATTGTATCAGCTACTAAAGTGTAGTTAATAGAGGCTGGAGATAGTTCTAACGACAAGTTTAATCGCTTGTATTTATCTTTAGGTGATATGTTTTCTGTAGTGTATCGCATACCAATACCCGAATTGACAACTAAAGGAGAAAATAAAGATCTTACTCTCGATTCACTGTTTACAGGATAACCTCTGAATATTGGTGTTTCTATCTTTAAGTTGACATTGTATGACCATTTTTTAAATGCAGTTATTCCAAAAAGACTACTGTTTCTTACATAATCTTCAATGATACTAATTTTATGGAATTTGTCGGCAGGTGTTCTCTGGACATTTAAACGCCATTCGAAAGTGTTTTCAAAACTAGTCTTGTTTTTCTTATACTTTACATTCAGCTTGTGATAATTTATTATGCTAAAGTTGCTATTCCCTCCATTGTACCAATTGTCTGAAAGCTCATTCTGATTTATCTGCAATGAATGTTCTCCTGTTTTGATCCAATACACCGGTTTTATTCGTATTTTCTCTACTTCCGGTTTATTGATGCCTATCGGATCATCAGTTGTAAGTAAATCTTGGAATATACTCTTTTTCTCGACTATAGTCTCCTTTAAGAGAGGAATGTCTTTAAAATGAAATGCATTCAATTTAACCCTTTGAGGATTATTCATGTAGTACTGTCTTCTTTCAGCCTCTATCTCCTTAACCCGTGCAAGTTTAGGCGCAAAAGTACTATCCGGAGATATCAAATGAAACTCGCTTGTAGTATCATTTTCTGATTTTTTTGATAAGAAGTCCATATCTGATGGTAATATCTTACCATCAAAAACAACAGGTAAGAATACCGGATCAAAAATCACCGTATCTCTAAATGATACATGATCATCAAATGGCATCCAATCATTTTTTAGAATAAGCAGTCCTTTTTCATCTCTTAGAGGTTGCAGATTACTCGCATTTAATCCATTTGCATAAGCAGAGTCGATTCTTAACGGAGCCGAAAATCCTTTGGTTGTATCTCGTGTTGAAATCTTCTTGAGTTGCCTGTCTATATTTGTTATATCTTTCAAAATACTATCTTTCTGTTGCCTTACAAGACCTGTATTCTGTGCATTTACAGATGTAGAAAATATAAACAAACATATAATAAAACAGAGGTAGACTTTATTTACTCTCATTTTACTTATCTTTTTCAGAGAAAGTTATCCTTAATAATTTTCATTTTATAAGATGCAAATTTAGTAATTAAATCCTATATTTAATGCTTTATTATCCCGGGAGATAATAAAAAGATTCAATTTAGTGAATTAATTGTTAAATAGTTAACCCTATTATATAATTATGGACTTAATGTGTTTAAGCCCATAATTATCAAATATTTAAATATTTACCACATCAATACAATGTAAAAAGTTTTATCTTTATCAGGACGATATTCGGTCTTGAAATCTGAATATGTCAGATAAAATCCGACTCCACCCGGATAAAAGTCGTAATCAGCAGTCTCTGTCCATAACAATTCACCCTTATCATCTTTTCCCCCTAGATGTAGAACATAAGGAAGTCCATTTTTGACGCCTTTGGCGGTTTCAATATATCCAATAACAGCACCCTCTTTATAAATGAAGTTACTTAATTCATTTAGGGGTTTGTTTACAAAGAAATGAGAATTGAGCTCCCCTGGATCTCCTACTAATTTCCACTCATTGGGTTTTATCGTAAATGATGTTACGTACCAATTTGTACCATAACCATCCTTTCCATCGATACCATCTTTCCCATTCAGTCCACTTTGTCCGGAAGGACCCATTGGTCCGGCAGGTCCTTCACATGATGAGAATAAAGAAAATGTAATAGCTACGATTAACAATAAAAATAAATTCTTCATAATAACATAATTTTAAATATAAATAATGCTTTAACGTCTGCTTCTTTCTTGTTCTTGCCTTTCTTGCGCCTCTCGTTGACGGCGAGACTCTGTTTCTCTTCGTTCTTGTTCTTGTCTTTCTTGAGCCTCTCGTTGACGACGAGATTCTGCTTCTCTGCGTTCTCTTTCAGTATTTATATTCTCTTTGCCTGAAACCGATTCAGGTAGAGGTCTTATAGACGGAGTTGTTGGTCTCTCTGTGATTTCTGGTCTGGGACGTTCTCCCGGACGAGAAGGTTCCGGACGTTCAGGTCTGTTGATCGGATTGCGGTCTGGATTACGATCAGGATTCGGTCGATTCGGCAATTGAGGTCGATGAGACTCGTGAGGTCTACTCGGTCTCTCTGGTCTATTCGGTCTGTTAGGTTTATTATTCCAAACAGGAGGAGTTATATCATAGTCATAATACCAATTGTAACTATTGTCGTAATGCCAATAAAAGTAATTATCTGTATATGAAGGATAGTAGTTGTAATAATTGTCGTAATAATACTGATTATATTCATATTCTATCGGGTAATTATTGTAGCTGTCATTAGGATAATTACTATATTCATTGTTCGTTGTGTTATGATTTTTAGTATAATAAGTATCTTCTACATAATTGTTCGGACTTAATGGTTCTAAAATATAATTTTCACTTTCTGCATAGCTCATTTCTGAATTAGAATTAGCATCCGTCTTCGGTAGATTCCAATGCAAAGGGCGACTTGGAGTCTGCTCCGGAACGGTATCACCGTTTTTTATAGATACATCTTTTATAGTATCTTTTATCTCAGTGTCAGGTTTGTTATTCTCTTTATTATCAGATCGCTGATTACAGCTTGATGGTATAAGTAATGGGGCCAATATGGCAAAAAGAATTACTGTTCGTCTCATGGCGATATCATATTAGTTGTTATTAAAATGCGGATAAATGTTTTATAGTAATAGTCGGTATCTTAGTTTTGTCTTATTTGTTTATAGCATATTGATGTCTTTTATGTGTTTGTTATTGGTTGTAATATATCTTTAAGACTAATAAATTTAAGATTGGTTTAATTTAGTTTGTCTTTTTATCGCGTGTATGTCAAATTTACACAATAAAAGTTATTTAACAAATAAAATGGAGTAAAATGTATATCTATTTATAAAATGATTAATAATGAATCATTTTGACCGGAGGTGAATCAAATTTTTCTTATATTGTTCATTATATGTTATATCATTATGCCCTTCATTAGTTAATATGACTAACGAATCTTCTTTTTTGAACAAGGAGCTAAGCATTATCGAATTCTTATAATTTATAACCATGTCTGCGTCTCCATGAAAAATAACAATCGGCATTCTACAATTAGTAATATATTTATATGTCTCTAATTTATATTTTACCAAAAAGCGAGGGATGACGGGGCAGATATTTTGAATCATGTCAGTCATAGAATAATACGGAGCTTGTAGAATTAATAAATGAGGATTGTTTACGGATGCCAGCCAAGTTGCGGGGCATGTGCCTATAGAATAGCCTAATACGGTGATGCTATCTTCATCATACAATTCTTTCATTTTATCGTAGGCCGTTTGTATGTCTTCGAATAATTCTGCCTGACTATGAATTTCGCCTTCACTTTTACCAAAGCCTCTATAATCCAATAAAAATACATCGTATCCTAACTCTGTATAGAGAGAAGCTACACTTCCCCATGAATCTAAAGCTCCCGCATTACCATGCAGATAGAAAATTAACCCTTTAGGTTCATGTGCTCTGAAAAGTAGTCCATTTAGTTTTACTCCATCATCTGTTTGTATATATAGCCCTTTAAAATTTTCTTTAAAGTGGAATTTATAATCTTTGCCTAACTTATCAGGGTAGAATAAGAATCTTTCTTGGAAAAAGTAGAACGTACCGCAAAGTATTATATAAAATACCAGTACTATAGCAAGAAACCGAATCGCAATTTTTACCATTATATCGTATTCGTTATGTAATCAATAGGTAATAAAAAAGCATACATGGATTATCCATGTATGCTAAGTTAATATTAAATATAGAAAAGAATAAGCAGATATTACAAATTAAACTCTACACTTACAAATAAATATCTTTGTGATTTTGAATGATCAGGATTCAGATTTCGAAAGTTAGGAGCAATTTTCAATTGTTTTACAGGTTGAAATTCTACTCCGATCATCATCAACTGACCGTCAAGACTATTCCATGCTGTATTAAAACTATTCGGAGCCGAAGAGTCTACTAAATCGTAACGAGCAAATGTTCTCCATTTAGGAGCCAGTGCGATTGATGTATAGACAGAATACCCGAAATAATCTTTCTTCTCAACAAATCCTTTATTAAAAACGCGGTTGTATTCAGCGCCGGCAGAGATTTTCTTGTCCTTGTATCCTGCAAACACAGCCATTGTGTATTGATCTTTAAAGTTTGCATCTGTAACTCCTTCGGGTAAAGCATCTCTCAAGTTTTCACTTTCATTATAAACATCTCCATATATGCGGAGTATCGTATTTTTTGTAGGATGAAGGCTCAGCCCGGCAGCATATTTCATACTATTATCTTTTTTAATCTTCTTATATCCTTCTCCGTTGGTGATTCCCAAGTCTGCCGAAATGTACGGATTGAACGCATATTCTGCCGTTACTCCCATATCTACACTTGGCCCCATTTTGTTTAAGTCCTGAAATGATTTCATCACATAACGATGCATCCAGTATGTTTCTTGTACACTAAAGCCCATCAGCCCAATTAATCCGGCATTAACACTAAAACCTTTATCACTCCAGTTTACAAAAGCATTTCGTAGATATACTTCGAGTCCATCGGAAGATGTTTTTCCGGCAGCACCATCAATAACGACTTGAGCCTGTAACGTACGTGTGAATTTATAATTATACCCAAGGAGAGCTCTTGTGATATCAAACCCTGACTTATCATCATCACCAAAGCCTTTACTAAAATCAAGAAAGCTTCGAGCAATAATCTTCCCCGATGGCTTAAAGGCTAAAGAATCCTGAGCATAAGAGGTGGCACTACAAAGTATAGAAAATAGAAAGAAAATAGAAAAATATCGTTTCATACTCACAGTTTATAATTTCTCACAAAGTAAAATGAAAAGATTTGAAAATATAATCTTCACATTATTAATGTTTTGTTAAGATAATATGACGAAAAATATACGGAATGTATATATGTGCGTATTTCGTTGTGCTTTAGATGAATAGCGAAAGGTTTTATAGGGTTATGGTAATTGTTTTATAGAATCATGCTATTCATTTGTTCTGTATTTCAAATACTATGTAATAAAAATGATATATTTGATGTCGGAGAAAGTTGTATATGTAAGTTGTAATATAGTAATCTGAAAGTATAATGGTTTTAGATAAATATAGATACTGATAAAACTTAATATCATGAAGTCGAGCCCAACATTTACTAATGTCATTTTTATTGTCTGTTTTATATTTATCCTTATCTCCAATAGGGCTGTAGCTCAATCAGGGAAGGTAGATGCAAATGGAATAACTATTGCCTATGAAACTTTTGGCGACTCCAAAAACGAAGCGATTGTATTGATACAGGGAACAGGGGCAACTTTGCTGCATTATCCTGTCGAGCTATGTGAAAAGCTAGCTGCAAATGATTTCTATGTCATTCGTTTCGATAATCGGGATATAGGCTTATCTACTCACCTTGATTCATTGGGGCAGCCCGACTGGGTAGCTATCGGGCCTCATATAGGTACTTGCAATGATGCTTCATTACCCTATACTCTGTTGGATATGTCTAAAGATGTAACAGGCTTGATGGATGCTCTAAGGATTGACAAGGCTCATATAGTAGGAGCATCGATGGGTGGTGCTATTGCTCAATTAATAGCAATTCATTTTCCACAGAGAGTTCTGACTCTGACTAGTATGAGTGCTTCGTCGGGTAATCCTTTACGACCCCAAGGTGATGCAAATGCGCTGAAAACCATGGCAACACCTCCTCCTCAAACCACAGATGTCGATTCAATCGCAAATTATCTTGTCGGTGTTTATAAGGCTTTGGGAGGAATAGATTCCGATGAGGTACTGAAAGAAAGGGCTTTGAATCATGTAAAAAATAGAAACTGGAAACCGGAAAGCGTAAACAGGCAAGTAGCAGTAGTATTGATAGGAGACTACTGCGATAGGAGAGAACAACTGAAGCAAATAAGCCTCCCAACTTTAGTCATACAAGGCGATAGAGATCCAATAGTACCCTTGGAAGCAGGAAGAGAGGTTGCGGTATCTATTCCAAATTCTAAGCTATGTATAGTCGAAGGAATGGGGCATGATATTTCCCTCTCATTTGTTGATGAAATAGCAAAGTGTATTGTTCTGTTTATACAACAATCAAACAATTAGTAAATAACAAGAAGCTGTTCTTGAGGCTATTCAGTTGCAGTAATTACCCTATTTCTTAATATTTCTCATTTTGTTTAAAATCACAGAAAGATTATTTGTCGCTGTGTAAAACTAAATCTAAAAAGCAAAGACGACTTCATTATAAAACACTACTTTTGCAGCAACGCAAATTAATATTAATATGAAATATACAGAAGTGACTTTTACGTGCTCTCCCAATGATGAGATAGTTAACAGTATTCTATCTGCTACTATTGCCGATATAGGCTTCGAGAGCTTTGTTGAGAACGAATCCGGGACTACGGCATACGTTCAAAGTGACCTGTTTGATGAGGCTCAATTGAACGAAATTTTAGAAAATTTTCCTTATGAAGCAAAGATAACTTATACTTATAAGGAAATAGAAGAAAAGAATTGGAACGAAGAATGGGAAAAAAACTATTTTCAACCTTTGATTATCGATGATAAATGTATAATACAAAGTACTTTCCATAATGCGCCGGCGATATATGATTATAACATATATATAGATCCTAAAATGGCATTTGGAACAGGTCATCATCAAACCACCGAGCTGATGATAAGAGAGATATTGAAAGAAGACTTCACCGGAAGATCTTTGCTTGATATGGGCACCGGGACAGCTATTCTGGCTATCTTAGCCTCGATGCGGGGAGCCGGGCCGATTGAAGCAATAGATATTGATCAGTGGGCATACGACAATGCGATGGAGAATATAAAATTGAATGGCATAGATAACATTACGGTTAAGATAGGAGGGGCAAACCTACTTGTGAATATGGCTTTCGATGTTATATTAGCCAATATTAATAGAAATATTCTGTTGAATGATATTCATGCTTATGCGTCTGTTTTAAACAACGGTGGATGCTTGTATATGAGTGGATTTTATATTGATGATATCCCTGCCATAACCGAAGAATGCAAAAAAAATGGATTGACATTCTGTCACAATACACAAAAAGACAATTGGACTGCAGTGAAATTCCAAAAGGCCTAAAACGACATACGAGGAGGCTTCTGAATGAAACCTCCTCGTATGTTTGAGTTAATTAGGTATTAGGCTTTAAGGTAAATAAAGATTGTTTGGTTATCATTACAAAGGAACTACATTTATGAGTCCTCGCCAAATAAAAAAACATATTATAAAACATATTTTTTATAAATTTTGCTAACCAAACATG
>NZ_JAIXHZ010000119.1:0-9449 GCF_043392705.1 Dysgonomonas sp. Shenzhen-Wh21 | reverse complement strand
TAAGACATATTATTATTATCTTAATTTCGCAGACCCGCTAAAAGGTAAATATAAAATGCAGGATAAAAATTTTGCAACACTGGATGACTCAAGGGGATTAAAGAAAGTAATTTGCGAAGATCCTTTGATTTACGTTCAATCTGATTTGAAAAGCCAAATTGCAAAAGATTTAAAAATCAGTGAAAGCAAGATCATAGAGGCTACAATTACAGAAGTTTTCGAAAAAGGGTTGAAACCCTCGAATTAGAAAATATCATACAAATCTAAAATAAAACCTCAAAAGCTTCATTTTGCTTTTGAGGTTTTATTTTTAATATCAATACAAACGTTTTAATCTTTCTTTGAGCCAATCCATGTTGCCTTTTTCCATATATATTCTAGAGGTCCATGCTTGTGGTTTTTCATCCACCAACAAGAGAATATATATTGTACGATGAATATTCCGACCCCGATCAGAAAGGACATTGTTATACTCACTGATAGACCAAGCCCCCAGCTATAAAATATTGCACCACCTAGCAAAGATTGAGTTATATAATTGGTAAGGCTCATTTTACCATAAGGTATTAATTTCCTTAATAAGTATCGTCCTTTTTCAGTAGAATAATAAACAATAAGGACTAATGACACAAGGAAAAACAGAAATGAAACATTGGTAAAAGATTGAACTATTATCCCTAAAGGCTCTAACACTGCTTTATTTTCAATAAAGCCCGGAAGCATAAGGGTCAACCCTTTGAGAGGGAAGAAACAAACAACTCCAAGAATTAGCATACGAACCCATTTGCGAATATTGGTTTCGGGATGAAGGAAGAATTCTGTACGCCCTATAAGCATTCCGAACAAGAACAATCCGGCAACTTGACAAAAACGTCCATTTTCCCATGCCCACATAAAGCTACCCCATTCTCCATGATGCAACATTACATTAAAGATATCACTCAAGCTTGCCGATTTATCTATCAAGATAGGATTTAATTTACCATAATGATATCCTACCATACTTTCGCCCATTACATAGTCCGGATTAACTAAAGCATAAATAACACGCCCCCACTCTATTGGCTGAAGGATAAAGATTGTGGCGATAATCAATACAGTCTTGGTAGACAAACGTGCCGTTAATATCAGCATAATACCAATGAGTGAAAACATTACCAGAACATCGCCCGTATAGAAAAGAGAATTGATCATTCCCCAAACGAATAGTAAAACTAAACGCCATAAAAAACGAGGACGAAAATCGTTGCCTCTTTTTAACTGATTATTATCCTGAATAAAAAAACTAAAGCCAAATAATAAGGCAAATATACCATAAGCTTTTCCTGCAAAAATAAAAAAAGTAGAATCGAATAGAACCGAATCCAGAAACTTCATAAATGGAGTATCTATCGGAGTAAAATTGAAAAGATTATAGTTTTCGAGGCTATGTACTAACACTATGCCTAGTACCGAAAGACCTCTCAGGGCATCGGCAACATCAATACGGTGGACACTTTTTGTCATTTTTCTAAAATATGTTTTTTGGTATTAAAATTCGAAATATAAAATTGCACTCTCTGCATGATGCGGCAAAGATAATATTTTATATAAAAAGAAAAGCATGAGACTAGTCTATAGTCTCATGCTTTGCAAAAAATATCTTTCTTTTTTAATCCCAGATATGCTTTTTACTAAGAGCATATTTGCCACCACCGGTAAACACTAAAGCCAAAGCGCCAAAGATATATAAACCTTGCAACTCGAGCATCCAGCCTCCGGTCTCATTTAGCGAGAATACATCACCGCTATGAGCAAGCGAAACTGCAACCAACATATTAAATACAAATATTGCTGCAGCAACGCGTGTGCCGTATCCGAAAATTATAAACAAAGGAGCAATAATCTCTCCAACATACACCCCATAGGCGATAAAAGAAGGTAATCCTGCACCCTCCACCATTTGTTCTATCATTCCTGCCCCATGTGATAATTTAGCTATCCCATGCAAAAGCATTAATATACCAACACTTAATCTTAGAATAAGTAGTCCTAAATCTGTATTACGTTCTAATGTTTTCATTAATATATACTGTTACTATTTACATTACAGATATAAAACAAAGAAAAGTTAAATTAGTTCACATGAGAGTTATTTTCTATTTAGGTAATTCAAATGAAATAGGCAACATCACCTGCTTTGTGACAGGAACCCCATCTTTCAATCCGGGAATCCATTTAGGCATTTTTTTTATCAAATAATAAGCTTCTTCATTACAATCAGGAAACACACCTTTAAACAACCATATCTTTGATATCTCACCTTCAGCGGACACCTCTATATTAAATATAACCCGACCTTCTATTCCATATTTAATGGCACGCTTCGGATATTTCATATTAGTCTTCAGGTAAGTATCTAGTGCCTCCTGCCCTCCCGGATATTGAGGATCAGTGTTTAAAGAGTCAGACTCTTGAACAATCTGTTTTTCTTCTATCTGTGTCAAGGTATCTGTCGGAATCATTACCAAAGATGACTCATTTGTTAATTTCTGCTCTTCGTTTTTAGGCTGTTCCTTTGCTTGTGCTATTAACGTATCGGTCAACTTGAAAGTGACAGAAAGATGCTGAGTGAAATTGACAGGATTACCATCAAGCAAGGCAGGCGACCATTTGGGCATCGCTTGCAAAACACGTATAACCTCGTCATCTGCATCCGGATCAAATCCTCTTACTATTTCTACATCTTTTACACTTCCATCTTTAGCTACGTTGAACTTCAACTCCAGATCCCCTTCCATCTTTATTTTTATCAAAATGGGAGGATATTTTATATTAGTCTCTAAAAAATCGTATAACGTCTTCTCGCCATCCTTATAGAGAGGAGGAATAACTCCATTCAATGACGATGTTTCTTTTGTCAAAAACTTTGCAGTAATAGCTTTCTGTGAATAAACAGGGGTTAATATACAAAACAAGAATATAAATAAGGCAGTATGTACAAATTTCATTTTTGGCTCTTTTTTACAAACAAATATATACAAATTACTCAAGTCTAGTATGTATTTATATTTTATTAAACCCGCAAAATACATTTATGTTAATATTAACGTTTTTAATATTTGGAAACAATATTTTTAACAATACTATATATATCTTTACAGCCAAATAAAAAAACAATATGTGTGGAATTGTAGGATATATTGGCTTTAGAGAAGCCTACCCCATTTTGATAAAAGGTTTACATAGACTAGAGTATAGAGGATATGACAGTGCCGGAGTAGCAATTATAAATAGTGAAGACAACCTTTCGGTATACAAAACAAAAGGCAAAGTACAGCATCTTGAGGAATATACCAAAGGAAAAGACACAACCGGCACAATCGGCATAGCACATACCAGATGGGCCACACATGGCGAACCGAGCAACTGCAATGCACACCCCCACTACTCTCAATCAGAGTCTTTAGCCCTCATACACAATGGAATCATAGAAAACTATGCAGTACTTAAGGCTCAGCTAACACAAAATGGGTACAGTTTTCAAAGTAGTACCGACACGGAAGTACTGGTACAGCTAATTGAATATATCAAAAGCTTAAATAATTGCGATCTGTTTACAGCAGTTCAAATTGCACTCAATCAGGTAGTAGGTGCATACGCCATAGCCGTGATAGAAAAAGGAAAGCCCGACCAGATAATTGCAGCACGCAAAAGCAGCCCGTTAGTTATCGGAATTGGTGATGGCGAGTTTTTCATCGGATCAGATGCTTCTCCTATTATAGAGTATACCAACAAGGTTATTTATCTGGATGATGAAGAAATAGCTATACTCAAAAGAGATAAAGAGCCTAAGATAATTACGATCTCCAACATACAGAAAACACCGGAGATCAAACAATTGGAAATGAATCTCAGCCAACTAGAACGTGGCGGCTATCCACACTTCATGCTAAAAGAAATATTCGAACAACCTGAAACTCTTAAAAACTGCATGAGCGGACGCATTAATATAGAAGGTACAAACATAACTTTATCCGGGATAATAGACCATAAAGAAAAATTCATAAATGCACGGCGTATCATTATCATCGCATGTGGAACTTCATGGCACGCCGGACTAATAGGAGAATACTTATTCGAGGAGTTTTGCCGCATTCCCGTTGAAGTAGAGTACGCCTCAGAGTTTAGATATAGAAATCCTGTGATCTATGCCGACGACATCGTAATCGCAATTTCTCAATCGGGAGAAACTGCCGATTTGCTTGCAGCAATTGAACTAGCACGCAAGGCCGGAGCTTTTGTATATGGAGTATGCAATGTTGTAGGATCATCAATTCCTCGCAACACCAATTCGGGATCATATACGCATTGTGGACACGAAATAGGAGTAGCATCGACCAAAGCATTCACGGCACAGGTTACAACCCTCATATTAATGGCCTTGACTATTGCGAAAGAGAAAAAGGTGATAGAGGACGAAAAATATATAGAAATCACTAAAGAGCTTCTGTCTATTCCGTCGAAAATAAAAAAAGTTTTATCAAGCAATGAAAAGATTAAGGAACTATCCAATATCTTCACTTATGCACAAAACTTTATTTACCTCGGTCGTGGATACAATTACCCTATAGCTCTGGAAGGAGCCCTCAAGCTAAAAGAGATATCGTACATACATGCCGAGGGTTATCCGGCAGCCGAAATGAAACACGGACCAATAGCGCTCATAGACAATGAGATGCCGGTGGTAACGATTGCAACTCATAGTGCCATATACGACAAAGTAGTCAGTAACATACAAGAAATAAAAGCCAGAAGAGGCAAAGTAATAGCCATAATAAACGAAGGCGATGAAACAATGAAGTCAATAGCCGACCATTATATTGAAATACCGACTACAATAGAATGTCTCGACCCTTTACTAACCGTCATACCCCTACAGCTACTCGCCTATCATATTGCTGTAAATAAAAACAGGGATGTAGATATGCCGCGCAATTTGGCAAAATCCGTAACGGTTGAATAGACTGCTTGTTTTCACAATATATATTAAGTTTTGAATCCGATATTCAAAATATTTCTATCTTTGCATAAACTTTACACAAAAACATAAAATTATGAAAACAAACATTTTGATACTCACGTTTCTTTCTTCGTTTGCACTGAATCTGAGTATTAATGCCCAAAACTATCTTGCAACAGGAACTCAAATAACAATGGGAGACGATCTAAGAAAAGGAGTGGAAGATGTTACTGTGGGCGACGTTATTTTATCTTATGACTACACAAAAGACTTATACGAAAAGAAAAAAGTAGCAGGAGTGGACAAAATCATGTTCAACAGATTAGCACGCATCGTCTTAGAAAACAAGATGCAGGTACTTGTTACTTCTCAATATCCCTTCTGGAGCGAAAGAGGCTGGGTTTCTATCGATCCGGAAATGACAATTCAAAATCCCAAATATGCATCAGTAAAATCATGCAATGTGGGCGATTATTTAAAATTCTATGATATACTGAGTACCGGTTCGGATAGAATTGCTATTATAGAAGGCATACTCGAACCAATCATGGGCTATAATATCCAGCTCGAAGAAGGGGGCTCTATTATTGCCAACGGTTTTATCATAGGCGTTGATTAATAAAATTAAATGAAGCTGAACACCAATAACATTCAAGAACGTATTAAAGATACATTGATAGAGACGTTGAACATCACATTCATAGAATCGGATGATCAAACGTCTCTTGAAGCTATTATGCCCGTAGAAAAACGTTTGAGTCAAACGATGGGCGTATTACACGGAGGAGCAACAATATCTCTGGCAGAATCTGTTGCCGGCGTAGGTTCTAACACACTATGTGCACACGATGAACAATGCTTTGGCATGCAAATAAGTGCCAGTCATATCTCCAGTGCGAAAATAGGAGATATGGTAAGAGCCATAGGTACCTTACAACACAAAGGGCGATCTACTCACGTTTGGAATGTTGACGTCTTCTCGGAGACAACAGGAAAACTAATTTCGTCTGTGCGTGTCACAAATGCAGTTGTAAAAAGAATATTATATACAAAAGGAAAATAAAGGCAAGGAATGTGATAGGGGTTAGAATTTTTTAACTCTGGTTATATTTTCCGCTATTTCGTCCTGATTAAAGTGAAGGATCTCGAATAAGAAAAGCGAGATATTTCACTCCATTCGGTGTGACATAATAGATTTGATGTTCTACCCCTATTACACCCTTGCCTTTTACGAATTGAATTCTATTAAGCAGGAATGAGATTTATAAATTAAGTATTATAGAGAAGATATTATCATCTCCATTATTTGAAATATCATTAGAATAAAACAAATAATAACGACTGCAATCATAATATTGAAAATTTTGTTTGTATATTTTTTCATTTTACTTCCTTTTTAAATTGTTCGTACTGCTTTACTATATCATCGATACTTATATCGAGTAAATTCATAGAACGAAAAGTTTCGGGTAGTACTTCTTCAAAAAATTCTTTTTTCTGAAGCTTCGATATCTGTCCTCTAGCATTTTCGGCGACGTAATATCCCATGCCGCGTTTCGAATATATAATTTCCTCAGACTGCATATATTCAAAGGCTCTCATAGCCGTGTTAGGATTCACCTGCAATGTCATCGCCAGCTCCCTAACAGACGGAATTCGCTCATCTTCGCGCCATTCTTCTGTAAGGATATGCTGAAAGCAGAAATCTACTATTTGAAGATATATTGGTTTATTTGCTTTGAAATCCATAATACTATACTTCTGTTTCTCTTAATTTGAAATACGTCAACACCCACATTCCAAGAGGGAATATCGCTGCCAGTATATATTTAGCTACATCATACAGCAGTGTTGCCTGTGTTGCTACAAAACGAGATGAATCGCCTTCGGGAATCCAATAGCCATCAAAGCTTAGAATAGAAATCGGATCCATAGAACTTCTTATATAGGATACCTCCGGATAGAATTGATTTATAATAATCTTAGAAACAATTATTATAAAAATAAAAAACGCAGCGATTAATGACAATGTCTTCACAAAAGACCTTTTCTTCAAACATGCATACCCAAACAAAAAAACTGATTGAGCAGCATACAACATATGATAATCCCACCAATCGCTAAACTTAACGACAGGATGTCTAGTGGAGACAAATAGGGAGGATATAAAATCTAAGCACACTGATACGCCAAAAACCAGCAAGGGTATAATAACAATATATTTGATCCACAGACCCAAAAATCGTTCAAAAGTAGATACCGGCAAGGTAAAATAAAAAGTACTATTAGCATCGCTTAAATTCTTATCAAAAGAAATACTACAGATGATAATTGCTACATAAACCGGAGGAAGCATATTCCATAACCATCCGGTATCGATAGATTCCCAAACAGTCGCAATTGTATAATACGCAGCTATACCGCATACAATAAAAAGGTATTGCTTCCAATACATTGCAAACTCCCTTTTCTGCAAATTCCAAAAACGTTCTATATTAAATACAGCACTCATATCCATTTCGTTAAGCGTTAAATATATTCCTTATTTTTTCCTTATTCGTAACCACCGCATTAAACAAAGCTTCAATATTTAATGTACTTTCTTCATTGTACTTGTTCTCCAAGACCGAAGTGTATCCCAACATAGTTTGCTCTGTGAACAAGGCGTCTTCGGGTCTTGTAGTAGAATAAGTAAACAGTAGTTTGTTAGATATCTCCTCAACCGTATTATTAAGTAACACCTGATTGCGATCAAGAATAATGATAGGATCTATCAGACTTTCCAAATCACGAACTTGATGAGTGGAGATTAAGATACATTTGTTTTCGTCAAATGCCGAAGCTATTACTTTTCTAAATTGAGATTTAGAAGGGATATCCAGCCCATTAGTAGGCTCATCCAACAAGGTAACCGGTGTATTAAGAGATATAGCAAAAGCGATAAGAACTTTCTTCTTCTGTCCAAAAGACAATTCTTTCATCCGAGAATCAATATCCAAATGAAAATCATCTAAATATGAATTAAACTGTTCATTGCTAAAGTTGGGATAAAATACTGAATTCAACTTTACAAAGCTTTTAACTGTCTGCGATGGCACAATGAACTCTTCAGGCAGATAATACAATTGCTTCAACATATCGGGATTTCTAAGTGCCGTTTCAGTACCTAATACTTGACAACTTCCTTTTTTAGGAAAACACAACCCACTAATAATGCGCAACAATGTGGTCTTTCCAACACCATTTTCTCCGAGCAAACCATAAATACCATTTTTCATTTCAAATGAAACATTCTCAAAAATAGGCTTACGCTCTCTGTAATAAAAAGTAAGATTATTTATTTCTACCATAACAGTGCACTAGTTTATTAATACACTGCAAATATATTATATATTTTGATTACACCAAAACATTTGAATATATTTTTGCTGATTAAAAAAAAACTTAAAAGCGATGCATAATTACAATAATTGTAAAAACAGGGAAAATATTTTTAAATCAACAAAATTTGTCTCACAAATTACCCCTTTTTCACAAAAAGATAAAAGACAGCTTAACTCTATTGAATATTACAATAAGCCATGATAAAAAAACTAAATAAAGACAAAAAAGTAATTATGAAGAAAGGAAATAGATTTTCTCTTTTACAATAGAGAGAAGCCTTATGCACAAACAAGCATTATCAGTAAATATATTTAGGAAGTAGTGTTTTTTTATATACTTTTGCTGCCAAATAACATAAACGACATGGAGATCTGAAACCATACAAAAAAACGAGGCGGAACCGAAAAGCCAAAAGAGTAGGATAATTTTTTACAAAACTAATATTATAATGGAGTGGTTTTTAAAAGTAGTGAAAGAACATTACGCAGACTTTAACGGAAGAGCTAGACGAAAAGAATTTTGGATGTACAATCTTTTTGTGATGATAGGATACTTTGCCCTATACATAGTAGGTATTATCCTTGCATTTGTTTCCACAACTATTGGATCAATCGTTTTGGGATTATTAGGATTAGCGTATTTGGCAATCCTCATCCCTTCAATCGCTGTTTATGTAAGAAGAATGCACGATGTTGGTAAAAGCGGATGGTTTATATTAATTCCTATCTACAATCTCATTTTGGCTATTACAGAAGGAAATAAAGGGGACAACCAATATGGCCCCGATCCTAAAGTCTAATAACCTCAGGATCTATCATATAGTTTGCACTATAAGAAAGAAGGGCATAGATAATATTATTTATGCTCTTTCTGTTTATAAACTATTGATATTTATAAATTTATCTTATCAGGATTTTAATAACAATTATTTATTTAACTGCCCCTGTTATTATTATTTTTTATTATATTTGTGAAGTGGGTAAAAAGCGTATTCAACACTTATAGTTTTAAAGCCAGAAACACATTATTCTTCGATATACGGAAAGAATAAACAACAATAATA
>NZ_JAIXHZ010000118.1:0-23867 GCF_043392705.1 Dysgonomonas sp. Shenzhen-Wh21 | reverse complement strand
ATACTTAAAGTATGCTAGCATCAATAAGTTACCGACAATAATAAGTGTCAAGAATAATTTTCGTGTTCCCGTTTTCTCTGACTCATGCATTTTTACAGCTAGCCAGTGTGTTGCTACAGCGCAGATAACCAGTAGTACAAAATAGTTGAGCGGAAAATGAAAACCGAAAAGATTTATATCCATCGTATTTCCCCCTGCCAGATAATAGAAGTAAAGAGAAAAAGCGATAAGGTATACTTTCCTGAAATGGTCGTGTTTCTTACTGGCTACATATACCATATAGAAGACAAGGAAGAACCCAAGAAAGAAGGCACTATTGAACAGGAGCGGTCGCGACGGGTCGTAAATAAAGTATGGTTCTATATCGTTGATTACCTTTTCTAAAAAATCAGGTAAGTAGAAATCTCTTATACTTTCAAATATATTACTTATCATATTTGCTTTTATAATTATTGTAAGCGTCAAGAAAATCAGAAATAAATAACTGTCCCTGAGCTTCGTATCCGCCAGTTGTGTAGTGTACTTTGTCGCGAGCTATCATCGATGCATAATCACCTCTCGGTCTGATAGCGGAATCACCACTCATGCGTGAGTATAAATCCCATACCGGTAGGTAATTGAGCCCCATAAGAGCAACGCTATAGTCGGCAACGAATGTATTTTGCCTGCCTTTTCGAAACATGGATGGAGGAGGAGTCATTACCAGTATAGTTGCATTCTTACAATATGCTTTTATATTGTTGATAAACTCATTCAGCTGGAAGACATATTCCGTGTCGCTCATTTTTCCGAAGGATTCGTTTGTTCCAAAGGATAGAATGATAAGGTCGGGTTCGAGTATAGGTAGTTGTTTGAAAAACAGAGGATATTTAATGTAATCCGTCATTTTAGCGCCATTTACACCTATTGTATGATATACAACTCCCGGCTGGTTATTTTCTATTACAAATCCGTTGAGGTTGTACATCGCCGTTTTACCATCGGGTACAAGAGTGATCCTGTTTATGGCTGAATCACTGGTATACGATGAGTAATATGGTTTAGATAACATATTTACAAATTTCAGATTCTCCGTATCCAAGTTGGTTTCCTTCGATTTAACCGTAACAGGCTTCGCTGTGGTTTTCGTTGGTATTTTAAGTGATTGGTTCAATCGGATTGTATTCGATTTCATTCCGTTTGCTTTTCTTACTTGAGCAACCGTTACTCTGTATTTTCGGCTTATGGAAGACAATGTTTCTCTCTTTTTTACCTTGTGATATTTAATGCTTGTGCCCGACGTTGAACTTGTCGGTGCTGCTCCTGTTACTTCAAGAGGGTCGGCTGATATGCTCATTTTGTAATGAGACTCTTTATCCGGATATATTACTTTAACATTGGTAAACTCATATCCTTCTTCTGTATATAGCTGCAATACAAAGTCGTTAGAGGAAGTATATAACGCAATTCCGCTAAGTCCTACGCCTACATCTGCTATTGGCAGTACATTTCTGAGGCTCTGCCAAGAGGCATTGCTGCTGTATCTTACGTTGCGGGTTCCGTTTGTTCTTACCAGACTATAAGGAAAAGTAAAGCCATACCCTCCGTTTCCGAATTTTGACTGTAGTTCGCTTCTTATGGCATTCGTGAAAAAATCAGCCTGAATGTGGGAGTCACCTATGTGGACAATATTAATTTTCCCTTTTTTACTTTTCTCCAAGTTGTATAACTTATTGAAGATGGGATTTAATAATTCCTGGTTCGCAAAAACATTATTCTTTATGTCCTTAACTCTTCTCGCATCTTTCGTTGAAGAATAGAAAAATGTAAGAGGGTAGAATAAGAATAATGTAAATAAACCGATTGTCCGTAATTTTTTCGAAAATATCATTTCTTAATCTCTGTTTCGGTCTTATGTTGTTTGTATTTCAGGTAGCCTTTATTAATCTCGTCATAAAGCAGTTTGGCTATCTTTTTCGAACCCGACGCATTAAAGTGGGTATAATCTTTATTTGCCAAATGATATTCATCGACCCATTTTACCATCGATCCATTACCACCCATTAATTCATAGAGGTTTATATAGCCCGATCCTGTTTTGTGTGCATAGTTCCTTTGTGCTTTTGCCAACGGAACTACTGCCGGATCTGTTTTCATTTCTTGTTCAATTTTGCTCGCCTTATCGGCTGTGGAAATAATAAGTATGTCAGCATTCGGAAAACATTGATGCAGGTTGTTTACAACCGTCGTCATGTTTTTTTCATACCAACTATAATTTAGTGTACCATAGCCCAACACATTGGTTCCGTATTGAAGAACAATGAGGTCGTACCCTAAAACTTTATCGAACGCATTCATTAGCGATGGATTGAGTATAGAAAGTGGAAGACCTGAGTTGCCGCGCATGGAGAAATTGTCTACATGTACTCCCTGTCCGTCATCGAAACTGAATCCGTAAATAGGAATAGAATCGGCATGGGCAAATGTAACCTGCAATGATTTTACACTTGAAGATGTAAGTGGCAGCGTATTTAGTAAATGTGAAGGAGTAAGCTTTTTGGTAGATACCGAGTCTTTGTCTGCACGAATCGTAATAGACGCATTTGCATTATTGGAACTACCATATAAAAGTATAGGATTATATAATGCAGTTGAATAGGGTTGAGCCTGAGCTTTATATTTTACCCAATAATTAGAGCCTGAACCACGTGTAAAGAATACTTGACCATCTATTCCAAACGGTCTGGTTGGTTTCTTTACTTTTATAAAAGATTGTACAATCCATTCTTTCGAAACTTGGTGTGAGATAGATCCCCGTGAAGCAGCAGAAAGAGATGATATAGAAACAAAACCGACTCCGTGCCCTCCATAGTTTTTCTGGAATTCACTTCTGACGTCTTGTACAATATAATCGCCGTCGTTCATAGAATCGCCGAAATAGGCTATTCTTATTTTTCCTGACTTATTTGCTTCCAGCTGATGCAGCTTTTCATAAAATCGTTTTAGATTTTGATAACCATCTGCATTGAGCGAGGGGTTTATAGCTTCGTCGATTTCTTCGGGCTGGATGTTTAAGCTGTCTGTTGTATTTGTGCTGTCAGCCTTGGCTATATTTGGAGAATCGTCAATGGCAGTAGTATCATTGATTGCATTCAGCATCAGGCTGTCTACAACAATATTTTCGGTTGTTATTTTATTCTCAGGGAATAAGCGGTTGGGAAGCAACTGTTTACAGAGTAAAAAGAAGCCTACGGATAAAACAATAAACAAGATTGCTTTTCCGAAGTAAGAATTATTAGATGAACTCACAATCAACAAATTAATAAGTTTTTATTGTTGCTACGATATATTTATAAAGTTGTGCAAAGCTAATCACTTTCTTTGAAAATCTATTTGAGAGAAAGTATAATTTAGCGATATTTTACTTTTCCCGATCTCCTCTATCTTGCTGCTATGAGGTACATATAGCTGAGCTTGGGTAAAAAGAAATTCAATGTGGACTATATTTTGCTTTGGCTGTTATGTGTTCTATTTCTATTTTGAATGTCGCTGTACGGCTCCACGATTTGTCTATGTATTTTTCTCCTATTTCTTCAAAGCCTTTTGAATATTTATTTACCAATAGCCTGAGAGCTTTTCGTTTTTCTTCATCAGATAGATTTATATCAGCTTTACCGTAGGATATAACACTTTCGTATAAGGTGGTGAATTGCTCGGCAATGGGTTTTGTTACACCTACTACACAAAATGATACCTTATTGTTTTGTTTTATCAGGTCTAGTTTCTGACCTTCGGGAGCACAATGAAAATAAAGAGTATTGGCTTCTTCATCATAAACATAACTGATTGGGATGCCATAGCCATATCCATTCTCGGATGTTCCTAAGCTGAGAAATCCGTATTCGGATATGTTCAATAGTTCGCTTATGCGAGCTTTATCTTCAAGTATTCTGTTTTGTCTTCTTACTTCTCTGAACATAATAGTCTAGTACTAATTGTTTAATCTTTTATTTATGGCTTTGTCTACCATATCGGAAATGAACACATGTCCAAAAACTCCCAATCCGATTGTTGCTTCTTCATTATTCCAGAAAGCTTTTGTTGTAGAGAACAGGAAATAATTATTAACAGAGATATGATTATTCACCAATGCGTCTACACTCGGATGGCGGCCTACATATCCCGAACCCGAAGGGTCAGGTGGAAGCACAATGCTGTTTATTTTATGTTTAACGGCTTCTCTGTGTTTCTCTTCATCCGGGTTTGTAATAAAGGCAATGAATAAGATGATAAAAAGAAGATACCTCTTTTTAAATAGATGTGAGCCCTTTCTAGGTATCCTGTTAGGATCTTTATATCTTTTCTCTATTTCTTTTATATCTCTCATTTAAGCCTTTTACTGCTTATTCCCCATTCCAATAGTCGATGCGAGCTTTTTCTTTTGGTTTCTTTACTCCTTCTATAGGGAATCCAATCACAAAGCTGTTTGTATACTGATGTGTTTGTATATCATTTACTTTAGTCTGATACCATGAGCCCATATACCCCACTCTGATTGTATATTTGTTTATTGGGATATCTATCGATATGTAGTTGCGCAATGCTCGTTGATTGTGATAGGATGCGAAATTGACAAGTCCGACAGAGTTGCCTAACGAAATCTCGTAGTACGATTGTCCGTATTTAGGAGAGAACAATATTCCCATAAACGGAGAATCTATCTGCCAACGCACAGCACCCCATTTGAATTTATATGAGGCGGTAACAGACATATTGAGATTGGAATATGTACGGGCAGAAGCTGGATTATTTCCATTTCGTTCATTGTACAATACACCGCCATTTATATCCCATAGTCCTCCCAGCCCGAGACGGAAGTTGTCGGTATTATACACCATATAATGACCGCCTATCCTATAGCTAAGAAGTGCCCAGTATTCCGATACATTTTTTGCAGGATTATCTCCTTTCGAAAGATCCAGTTCGAATATCTGCTGTTTATAGAACTTATAATCAAACCACGTCGTACGGCGCATTTGTTCATACATCAGATGAATAGAGAAACCCTTATACTCTAATGGCGATAGGTATGTATCATACATGTTAGCAGAGCCGATAGAGACAGATAGGGCGTTGTTCGTTCTTAAAGGTATAGGAACCCCTAAAGAGGAATCATCGATAACTGTCGTTCTCTTTTGAGGGGCATAACCTTCAATTTCTACTGAATCAAGAGCATGTGTTTTATCAACAAGGTTTTGAGCTTGTAAATTAATAAAAACGCATACACTCAGAAATAATAGAAATATATATTTACTCTTCCTCCTCCTTATCATCATCTTTAAATAACGATTTCTGCCCTGTTATTTCATCCAAAATATCCGAGATAGGGCGATTGTCCACTTCGTCATCATCATCGTCTATCTGTACTTCAAATTTCTTTTCCTCTTCTTCTTCCGGTTCAGGAAAGCGGATAGGTTCAAGTTCTTTGATGTCGCCTATTTCGAATGTCGATAAACGCTTACCTTTAGCCTTGAAGCCTTTTACTGCAATAAATTCATCCGCGTCTATTTCCAAGGCCTCACGATAACTATCGCGCCCGCCAAAAGTAACAAGAATACGAGGATAAACAACGTCTGTAAGAATCTTCAGTTTCGAGTTCGGATTATCTCCAAGGAAATTCTGTTTTTTTGCAGAAGATTCGAATGTAAAGCGTTTCAGATACATAAATTGCTGATCTGCATCAAACAGAACGGCTGTCCAATTTTTATTTACGTCGAATTTCTCGATACGGATGATTCCGGCTTCGTAGTGATTCGTTACATCGAAATTGGAGGTGTAGAATTCTCCATTATCGTGTACAACCAATATTTGGTCTTCGCTTTGGAATTCTCCAAGGAATTTGCCTCTGCCATCATAGTTTAGGCGTAACACATCCTGATCGAACCAAACTTTGCGTCCGCCAAGAGTTGATCCTCCTTTTTGTTTCAGTGATATTTTATGTACTTCAGCTTTCGTTAAGATATTTCCCATAGACTGACGTCCTTTGATGACAATATCGCTAAAGTCTTTTTCGAATACAAGTATTTTTTGACGAGGTTTCGGCTTCAGTATTACTCGTATGGTTTCAGCTTCACCATTTGGGTTTGCGCTGAAATAGGTGATACGAGAACCATCTTCTCCTTGTGTAACATCATATTCCTTGTCACGGGTTATGCCCGTTACGGCAAAACGCTTGATGTATGAAGGGCCATTCTTACCGTGGCGATAGACCACGTTATAGATCGTGCGCTTGTCATTGCGGCGGAAGACGTATAGATAAAGAATGTTTTTACCGATAAACATCTTGTCGCTCACTTTTACAATCTTATATTTACCGTCTTTGAAGAAAATAATTATATCGTCAATGTCGGAACAGTTGCAGACAAACTCATCTTTTTTCAGTGATGTACCGATAAAGCCTTCTTCGCGATTGATATACAGTTTTTCGTTTGCTTCTACCACCTTTGTCGCTTCGATGGTATCAAAGCTGCGGATTTCTGTTTTGCGAGGAAAATCTTTTCCGTATTTTTCTTTCAACATTACAAACCATGAGATCGTATAGTCTACAATGTTTTCTATATTGTGCTTTATTTCTTCTATTTCGTCTTTGTATCTGGCTATCAGCTCATCTGCTTTGTCGGAATTGAACTTGAGAATACGTCCCATCTTGATCTCCATCAATTTGAGTATATCCTCACGTGTAACCTCACGGATAAACTGTTTTGCATATTTAGCCAATCTCTTATCGATATGCTCTACAGCCATATCCATATTGTCAGCATTCTCAAACTCTTTGTCTTTGTATATACGCTCCTCGATGAAAATCTTTTCCAGCGAAGAAAAGTGAAGGCTTTCTTCCAGTTCACTCTTTTGTATCTCCAGTTCTTGACGAAGCAGGCTTAACGTATTGTCTGTAGTATGACGGAGTATGTCGCTTACTGTAAGGAAATAAGGTTTATTATCTTCGATAACACAGCAGTTTGGCGAAATGCTTATTTCACAATCGGTGAAAGCGTATAGAGCATCTATTGTCTTATCGGAAGAGACGCCTGCTGCCAGATGTACCTGTATTTCTACATTCTGAGCGGTGATATCATCTACCTTGCGGATTTTAATTTTACCCTTATCGTTGGCTTTCAAGATCGATTCCACAACAGACGATGATGTTCGTCCGTAGGGAATGTCACTTATAACAAGCGTTTTGTTGTCCAGTTTAGATATTTTAGCCCTAACCTTTACCGATCCGCCTCGCTCGCCATCGTTATACTTGCTGACGTCTATATAGCCCCCGGTTTGAAAATCAGGATAGAATGCAAATTTTTCTCCTTGAAGATGCGCTATGGCTGCATCGCAAAGATCATTGAAGTTGTGAGGAAGAATCTTCGACGAAAGTCCCACTGCAATACCTTCCGCACCTTGAGCTAGAAGTAGAGGGAACTTAACCGGTAGCGTAACAGGCTCTTTATTACGTCCATCGTATGATGGTTTCCACTCTGTGGTTTTGGCGTTGAAAATCACTTCCAAAGCAAACTTTGATAAGCGAGCTTCTATATAACGGGGTGCAGCAGCTCCATCTCCTGTAAATACGTTACCCCAGTTTCCCTGACAGTCTACCAATAAATCCTTTTGTCCCAGTTGCACCAATGCATCCCCTATAGAGGCGTCTCCATGCGGGTGAAACTGCATAGTATGCCCGATGATATTAGCGACCTTATTGTAACGACCATCATCCATGCGCTTCATAGAGTGCATGATACGACGTTGCACCGGCTTGAAACCATCAGATATGTGAGGGACCGCACGTTCGAGTATTACGTACGATGCATAGTCTAGAAACCAATTTTGGAACATACCCGAAAGATGTGTCTGATTGTCAGCTGTATCTTTTATCGGGACTTTATAGTCTGAATGGGATGCTGCATCAGCGTTCTCCAACTCATCATCCAATATTGGTTCGTCGTTATCTAAATTCTCTGGTTCGTCAATAATATCTTCAGGGAGCATATGTGTTTATTGGATTTAATAGCTACTAAAAAACTAGCTCAAAGATAGTTTTTTTTGCTTTGAATTCAAAATGAGAAAGGTGTTGTATATTGCAAATAAAAAAAATACAGAAATTTTATTTGTGTTTATTTATTTGGAATAAAATTGTCATATAATGAGGTCTTTGACATCTATAACAACTGAAATTTGAGAGCAGAAAGGTGACATGAAAAATATGTGTAAAATGTGTCACCTTTGTCACCTTTGTTACTTTTTATGCTGTTAGGGGATAATACATTTTTCTTCAATAGAAATACCAAACAGAGCGAAGTCATATTTGGCAGGGTCGTTGATATCCAGTGTTTTTAGGCTTTCTGTTAGTTCTAGCGCTGCCCTCCAATCTGGTTTGTCTCGTTCCAGCAAGCCTAGCTTACGGGCGGTACGTTCTACATGAAGATCGAGTGGGCAAATCAACTTGGATGGGCTGATTTGTCTCCATAAACCGAAATCGACCCCTTTGTTATCATCCCTTACCATCCATCGTAAGTACATATTCAGTCGTTTGCATGCTGATTTTTGAACGGGGGAGGGGATATGCTTTCGTGTACGGTGAGGTGCATCGGGATGAGAAAAGAAGTATGACTGAAAGTGATTGAGGGCTGTCTCTACATTCATGTTGGAGGAAGGGAAGAAAGCTTCCTCTAGGCTGTTGTATTGAGTGAAGTGCCTTTTCATAAAGTCGATACAGTATAGCAAGTCAGTATCGTTGAATGTTCTGTGTTTAAACTGTAGGAGCTTTTTCAAGTCTTCGTCACTGTGCCCTTGTATGAAGTTGTATGGAGCGTTGTCCATTCTTTCTGCCAACTCTTTACATTTATTGATAATGGTTTTGCGTTGTCCCCAAGCAAAAATAGCAGCAAAGAATCCCATTATTTCTTTATCCTGCTTGCTTGTGAAGCTATGAGGAATGGAAATCGGATCGTTATCGATAAAAGCAGGGGTGTTGTACTGTTCTACTTTCTGGTCGAGGAAGTTTTTGAGATCAAATATATTTATACCTTTCACTTGTCAATTTATTTTGGTAGGACAAAGATATAAAAAACAAAAGAGCAGATACGCCTGCTCTTTGTCTGTTGTATGTTCGATAAGTGCGTGATTATTTATCTAGCCTTATAAATATACCATTCGAATCGAACTCTAGCTCTATATTATTACTTAGGTTAATTTCATAGCCGAAATGTTCTTTGTTTATTTCCACTATGTATTGCGTTGGATAATGTTGTGCTATATAGCTAGGTATCGCACTAGGTAGTAATGCGATGATGTGGGCGGGAATTTGTTGTCCTTTGCCATCTACACTGTCCCACTCTCCGGAGAGTTTAAATTCTATTTCGAAGCCATTAGCCAGATAAACATCATAGCTGTCGTTGTCTTTTTCTACACGTGTGACCTTTTGCGAAGGAAAATGTGCTTGTAAGAAGGCTTGTGCTGTTGGAGGTAAATCGCTAGTTGATAATTTTTTGTCGTCGTCACCACAGGCAATAAAAGCAAGTGGTAGAATAAAAAGGCTGAATGCAAATAATATTTTTTTCATCTTAATTACTGTGTTTAGTTAATTATAAAGTTTATAAATAAAAGTGCGATCAATCTTAAGTGGCTTTTATCTTTATTCATCTCTTTCTCTGTTGAGGAAGAGGATTGTGTTTTCTCAAATATACAAAATCTATTTGAAATAAAAAATTATGTAAAATTCGATTGTTAAAAATCTATTTTAATCCCGAATAAAATGACAATTGTATTGTATAAATATATAATTTTATGCTCGAATTATTGCACTTGTTATATAGTTTATGTTATTAGATATATTTTCTACTGATAGTCTGTCTGTTGTGAATGCAGAAGCCACGGTTTCAACCCTCGATAAGTTGCTTGACTACCTGCTTGATGTTTCGGTGGCGCTAGGTACAAAAATTGTAGCTTCAATTATTGTATTTATTGTTGGTCGCTGGGTGATTGGGTGGATAAGAAAGTTTTTTGATAAGTTTCTACTTCGCCGACGGATAGAGGAAACAGTACGCTCGTTTTTGGATAGCCTGATCAATATTTCATTAAAGATTGTATTGTTTCTTTTTATAGTAAATATATTAGGCATTCAAACTACTTCTTTTGCTGCTATATTAGCTGCTGCCGGATTAGCCGTAGGTATGGCTATGAAAGATAATCTCTCTAATTTTGCAGGAGGTGTGATGCTGTTAATAAACAAACCGTTCAAAGTCGGTGATCGTATTGTTGCCCAAAGTACGGATGGTGTCGTTCAGTCTATTGGAATATTATATACTGTTTTGCTGACAGGCGACAATGTCACTATATTTATACCCAATGGCCCTTTATCTACCGGGAATATAACGAACTATTCGGCTCAGAAACAGAGGCGTATCGACCTCACGTTTAACATTAATTATGGAACAGATATTGACCTTGTAAAAAGTATACTGCTCTCCGTTATTAAAGAAAACAAATCAATTAAAGATACCCCTACACCTTTTGTGGGCGTTACAGATGTTTCCAATGGCGTTATCAATGTAACAATACGGGTATGGGTGAATAGTGAGGATTATGGAAATACAAGTGTCAGTTTGAACGAGAATATATATAAGTCTTTCTCCGAAAAAGGGATCTATACCGCATCAACACTGAGTGTGAAAATGCTGAAAGATTAAAAAAAATTAAAAGTCTTAGGAATATTCAAAATAAGGTAATTGTATTTTATTTTCAGATGGAAATCAAGTAGCTTTGTGATACGAAGAATCGGAATTTAATAAATATATAAAACTAAATTACTTAAGTGTTATGAAAAGGCAGAAACTCATTCAATTCCTTTCGTTAGTAGCCTTTGTTGCTATCATAGCAACATCGTGCGGCAAAAAAACAATGCCTCCTTTGGCAAATTCTTTATTTACAACAAATCCTTCACCGTTAGAATTGGTAGGGACTAAAGTTCCTGTTACAATAAACGGACGCTTTCCTGCTAAATGGTTTGAGAAAAGCACAACAGTAGTTGTTACACCGGTATTGAAGTATGCAGGAGGTGAAACTCTTGGAACTCCTTATACATATCAGGGAGAAAAGGTAGCCGGAAACGGAATTGTAGTGCCTTATGAAGCTGGTAGTGCTATAACAATGAAGTCTGAGTTTGATTATATTCCAGCAATGAAAAAATCGGAATTGTTTTTACGCTTCGATTTTCATAGAGGAGGAAAACAAGTAGTTGGCTTTGGCGATGTGAAAATTGCAGATGGTGTAGTTGCAACTCAAGCGCTTGCAAATGCGGGTACTTCAGCTCCTGCTGTTGCTCCTGATGCTTTCCAACGCATAATCAAAGAGGCTTATGATGCTGATATAATGTTCTTGATCCAACGTGCAGAATTGCGTTCTAGCGAATTAAATTCTACAAACCTGAATGCATGGAAAGAATTGGTAAAAGAAGCAGATAGTAACGAGCGTAAGAAAGTAGATGTTGAAATTTCGGCATATGCATCTCCTGATGGAGGGTTCAAGCTGAATGATCAACTAGCTGAAAAACGTGAGAAAAATACAACAAACTATTTGACTAAAGAATTCAAGAAGAATAGTATTGATACTGAAATTAATGCTAAATATACAGCTCAAGACTGGGATGGATTCCAAAAATTAGTTCAAGCATCTAGCTTGCAAGACAAAGATCTTGTTCTTAGAGTATTGTCTATGTATCCGGATCCTGAAACCAGAGAAAAAGAAATTAAGAATATCTCAGTTGTATATTCTGATCTAGCTGAAACTATTTTACCAAAACTTCGTCGTTCTCGCCTTTTGGCTAACGTAGAAATAATTGGTAAGACTGATGAGGAACTGAAAAATATTGCAGTAAGCGGTAATCTAGGAGACCTTACAGTAGAAGAATTGTTGTATGCTGCCAACTTGAATGGTGTATCTAAAGAGAAAGTATACACTTTTGTTACTCAAAAATTCCCTAACGACTATCGTGGATGGAACAACCTAGGTGCATATTATTATAAGAACGGTCAAAACAGCAGAGCTATTCAAGCATTCAACAAGGCTACTGAAGTTTCGTCTCGTGCTGCTGAAGCAAATATGAACTTAGCTTTAGTATCATTGGCTGAGGGAAATACAGCAAAAGCAGAGCAGCTACTTGGTAATGCAGCCGGAGCTAACACGTTAGGTGAAACAATGGGATTGATGTATATCCAAAAAGGAGAATATAACCGTGCAGTTCAATCGTTTGGTAACACTGTATCTAACAATGCTGCATTGGCTCAGATTTTGACTAAGAATTATAGCCGTGCTCAACAAATATTGGATGCAGTACCAACTAAAGATGCTACTACATATTATTTGGCTGCGATCGTAGCTGCAAGAACAAATAGTGCATCAGGTGTTGCCGGAAACTTGAAGTCTGCTATTCAGAATGGAGTTTCTCCTGCAGAAATAGCTAAAGATATCGAATTTGCTAAGTTCCTTACAAATCCAGATATTAAGAATATGTTATTCTAAAATAAAGCATATAATGAAAAAGCTCAGCCGCAAAGGCTGAGCTTTTTTTATGACCAAAAACGAAGATTATTAAAGGTCTAAAAATTCAATCTCTCCCGATTCAATGTGGTAAATAGCTCCCACTATTTGAATCTTTCCCTCGTTATATTTTTCTGATAATATAGGTGTAGATTCTCTTAATTGCTTTACTCCATGTATAACATTCGCTTCGATAGCCTTTTGGTACTTATCCGAACCTTCTGTTTTGAAGACTTCGTTTTCTTCATCTTCACTGTTTAGCTTATTTACAATAGATTCTATATGACCTAATTTTTCGGCATGATCCGCATGCTGGTGATCCGGATTGTGCTTGATATCCATGAATGCTTTCACTGCACCACAGCTAGTATGTCCTAAAACAACTATAAGTGTTGAGCCAAGATGTTCTGCTGCATACTCGATGCTTCCTTCTTCAAAGTCAGCCATAACATTGCCGGCTGTACGGATCGAAAACAGATCGCCGAGTCCTTGGTCAAATATGATTTCAGGAGATACTCGGGAATCGGAGCAGCTGACAATGACCGCAAAAGGTTGTTGCCCACTTTTTAGTTCGTTAACTCTAGCCATATCCTGATGTTGGTGTAATGGAGTACTTGATACAAAACGGAGGTTTCCTTCTTTAAGCAGAGTTAATGGGCTTTGATCTACTTCTTGAGCATAAGCAGAAACTGTAATCAAACAGAGCGTTACAGCTGTTAAAGTTAATTTTAGATAGTTTATAATTTTCATAAATGTTATGTATGTTAAAAAATCGGGTAAAAGTATATAAAGATTCCGCTCATAATTCTTTTCGATTATGGAAATATTAATGCTCCATTGTTAAATATTATGAATAGATAAGAGGTAAATAGTGTTGTCTAAAAATTTAATAAATACGAGAATCCTAAAAGAAAATAAACTATCTTTATTCAAAATAAAACGAAAACGATGAAATATAACTTTTGCGGAAACAGTGGTTTACAACTTCCTGAAATTTCATTAGGGCTGTGGCATAATTTCGGAGATGTAGATGATTTTGAAGTAGCTACATCCATGATTTTACATGCCTTTGATAGTGGTATTACACATTTTGACTTAGCTAACAACTACGGCCCACCTCCCGGAAGTGCAGAAGCTAATTTTGGAAAAGTGTTAGCTAAAGAGCTTAAAGGACACCGAGACGAGCTTATTATATCATCAAAAGCAGGTCACTTGATGTGGGATGGCCCTTATGGTGATGGTGGTTCGCGAAAGTATATTATGGCAAGCATTGATCAAAGCCTGAAACGTACCGGCTTGGAGTATTTTGATATATTTTACTCTCATCGGTATGACCCTCAGACTCCGATAGAAGAAACCATGCAAGCTTTAGTCGATATTGTTCGCCAGGGGAAAGCTTTGTATGTAGGTGTATCAAAATATCCTCCGCAGCAATTGATAAAGGCTTATGAAATATTGAAGTCACAGCATGTGCCTTGTTTGATTTATCAGGATAAGTATAGTATGCTTGTTCGCAATCCAGAAATTGAACATATGGCTATCAATAAAGAATATGGAGTAGGATTTATTGCATTTTCTCCATTAGCGCAAGGGTTGCTTACGAATAAGTACCTGCATGGTATTCCTGAAACATCCCGAGCTCACAAAAGCCATGGTTTTTTGCAGGAAAGTGAAATTACTCAGGATGTGATAAAACAGGTTTCTGCATTGAACGACTTGGCTCTACAGCGTGGTCAAACTTTAGCAGAAATGGCTCTAGCGTGGCTGTTGCATAACGAACAGGTTACATCTGTCATAATTGGGACAAGTTCTTTGAATCAGTTGAAAGATAATCTGAAGGCAAAAGATAATGCAAACTTTTCCGCCGAAGAGCTGGCCTTGATAGAGAAAATACTGAAGTAAAAAACATCTGTTTTTAATTATAAAAGAAGGATATATTATCATGATATATCCTTTTTAATTTTTATCTTTAGTATATGAAAAAGACAGTTATAGTCCTGCTCTTTCTCTTCATTGCCGGAATAAGCTTTTCTCAGAATAAAGATCAATATCCCGTAGCTGTATATAAGCTAATGAAGGCTTATCCCGAGAGTATTGTGGCTTTTGATAATTCTAATATTGCCTTAAAAGACGGAAGAACTATCAAATATAACGAAGGAGGAACGAAGGCTCACTCCGATCTGATGAACAGTTCTGATTTAGGAGACATCTTTATATATCCTTACATCAAAGGAAAGGTTGAGAATATTTCTAAGAATTACGATCCGGGACGAATAAGAAATGAAGAGCTCTTAAAGTTAATGTATGGGGCTACTTCAGCGGAAGTACAAGCTAATTTGGTTACTATCACTTGGTGTCCAACGCTTGTAAACCAGACTCTGAGAGTAACGAAGATAAATGGTGTTGCGAAGCAATTGCAGAAAATATCAGACGAATTAGATAAACATCCCGAATTGCGAGAATATCTGTATAGCTCGGGCGGATTTAACTGGCGAAAAATAAGAGGAACAAACAGGCTGAGCAGCCATAGTTTTGGTACTGCTATCGATCTGAATGTGAAATATTCAAACTACTGGCAATGGGACTGTCGTTGCAAATCAGAAGATGCAACTTTAGTATATAAAAACAGAATACCTCAACTTATAGTCGATATATTCGAAAAGCATGGATTTATTTGGGGTGGCAAATGGTATCATTATGATACAATGCACTTTGAATATCGACCGGAACTTCTTATCGACTGAGACTATCCAACCGACAACAACAAGTGTTTTAAAACGAAAAAGCGCTCTAATTATCAAGTTAGAGCGCTTTTGACTTATATAGGATATGTTTTATTCCTTTATTTCTACTTTCAAATTCAGCTCCTCAAGTTGAGCCGGATCAAGAGTTGCCGGAGCATCTATCATCATATCACGTCCTGAGTTATTCTTAGGGAATGCAATACAATCACGGATACTATCCAATCCTGCAAACAATGAGACCAAACGATCTAGTCCGAATGCAAGACCTGCATGTGGAGGTGCACCATATTTGAATGCATTCATCAGGAAGCCAAACTGTGCCTGAGCTTTTTCTTCAGTGAAGCCAAGTATTTGGAACATTTTATTCTGTAGCTGACTGTTGAAGATACGTACAGATCCTCCCCCTACTTCTACGCCGTTGATTACCATGTCATAAGCGTTGGCGCGGACTACTCCCGGATCACTATCAAGCAAAGCTATATCTTCTTCTTTAGGACTTGTAAACGGATGGTGTTTTGCAAAATAACGTCCCAGCTCTTCATCTTTCTCTAAAAGAGGGAAGTCGATTACCCATAAGCAGTTAAACTGGTTCTTGTCTCTTAGCCCAAGCTGTTCAGCGACTTCTAGACGAAGTTCTCCTAGCTGTTTCTGAGCCTTTTCTGTTTCACCACAGATAATTAGTATAAGGTCTCCGGGCTCTGCCTGACAGCGTTCTGCCCACTTCTTCAAATTCTCAGGATTATAGAACTTATCTACAGAAGATTTCAATGAACCATCAGCTTCGTAGCGAGCATATACAAGCCCTTTTGCACCTATCTGCGGACGTTTTACATAGTCGGTCAAAGCATCAATCTGCTTGCGGGTATATGAAGCTGCTCCTTTAGCGCAGATAGCTCCTACATATTCAGATGAATCGAATACGACAAAGTCTTTACCTTCCGTCAAATCTTTTATTTCTACGAATTCCATACCAAAACGTGTATCCGGCTTATCAGAACCGTAATACTTCATGGCATGAGCATAAGTCATACGAGGAAAATCAGGAATGTCAATTCCCTTTACAACTTTGAACAGATGTTTTGTTAATCCTTCAAACATGTTCAATACATCCTCCTGATTAACATACGACATCTCACAGTCGATCTGAGTAAATTCAGGTTGACGGTCTGCTCTCAAGTCTTCGTCACGGAAACATTTAACAATCTGGAAATATCGATCAAATCCCGAAACCATCAATAATTGTTTGAATAATTGCGGCGATTGTGGAAGTGCATAAAATTCACCCGGATTCATACGTGATGGTACAACAAAGTCACGTGCCCCTTCGGGAGTAGAACCAATAAGAACAGGCGTTTCTACCTCAAGGAATTGGCGCTCATCTAAATAACGGCGTGTTTCGAATGCTATTTTGTGACGAAGTTCAAGATTTTTTCTTACCACATCGCGACGCAAATCGAGATATCGGTATTTCATTCTTAAATCATCGCCCCCATCAGTATTGTCTTCTATTGTAAATGGTGGAGTATCTGATGTATTTAATATTACAAGTTCGTTAACGATAATCTCAATATCGCCGGTAGACCTGTTGGGGTTTTTGCTCGAACGCTCCTCTACTTTACCCGTCACCTGCAATACGTATTCACGACCTATCTTATTCGCTCGCTCGTACAAGTCGGCATTGATATCTTTACTGAATGACAATTGAGTAATACCATAACGGTCGCGGAGGTCGATAAATGTGACTCCACCACCAAGCTTGCGAACAGCGTTTACCCATCCGGCTAACGTTACTTCTTTGTTAACATCTGCAAGAGTTAATTCTCCACACGTATGATTCCTATACATATATATTATTTGATGATATTTAATACACTTTTTTGATTATATCTACAGATAGGTTATCCACCTTTCCTTCTATCGCTTTTACAAAAGCCTTGAAATGATCCGTATTATTGTGCTCATCTATTGCAGCCTGAGACTTCCAAACTTCCAGAATTGTATACTTTAAAGGGTTCTTTACATCTTGATGCAAATCGTATGAGATATTCCCTTCTTCTTTACGTGTGCCATCTACTACATTTTGAAACACTTTTTCCAATTCTTCCTGAAATTCGGCTTTAACTACAATTACAGCAACAATCTTCAATTCTGTCATAGCTTTTATTCTTTTATAATCTTTAAGGTTACAAAAGTAACAAAAGTAACAGATATAAGTATATTTTCTGTTTGTTACTTTTCTTGTCTCGCTTTGTTTTTATGTCTTTTGAGACATCAAGTATTTACTCCATTCTTTCTGTATCACTTTGTCTGTCGGCTACCTATCTGTTATATCAAAGATCTTTATATTAGACAATCTTGTTATCTAAAAATACAAATCTAAGATATCTCTAAAGGAAGGAGTAGATGTTTAATATACCAACTTTAATATGCTTACTTCCGATTTTTCTATCATACCTTTCGAAGCTTCTTTAAATGTTTTAAAGTGCTCGGTGTTATTATGATAATCTATAGCTGCTTGTGATTTCCATTCTTCAAGCATTACAAATTTTGTAGAGTCGCTAATATCTTGATGCAGATTATAACTGATACAGCCATCTTCTTCTTGGCTACCCTGAACCAATGTCTGAAAAATGGGTAGAATTTCTTTTATAGCCTCCGGTTTAACGGTCATTATTGCAACTATTTTGAGCTCATCTCCTGTTCTTTCGTCTTCCATATCCGATTTTATTACAATAGTATCGTCTTGTCCTGTCTGCGTCTTATGTGTACAGCCAGCTATTAGGATTAATCCTAATAATAAAGGAAATATAATTTTTTTCATAATCTGTTTTATATTTATAGTTCTGTTTTTATCTTTCAGAAATTTATACTTAAGCCTTTCCTTAGTTGAACTTCTTATTTAAGTTTCTTTCTTATTTCTTCTTCTAATTTACCTTTCTCTATTGATTTTTCTAACTTCTCCACGCTTCCATCTTTTTTCAGATATCCTCTGTTTTTTCGATAAAATGCTGCAACCGTTTCCAAAGCAGCTTTTGTACATAGGATATTATCTTTTGAGTAGTTGTTATCAAAAGAGTATCTAGTCCAACCCAACATAAAAGGCATTAATAGTTCTGGATTAACTTTTATGAAATCTACAACTCGGCTATCTACTCCCACACTAACATTCGGTGTACCTGTAAGCCAGGCCATAAAAAAGGCATTTGCTTCTTGTCTTTTGATAGGCTCTTTTCCTAACGGCGTGTCTAATAACCAGTTTATAGTCTCTTTTACTTGGGGTTCGTATGTCGTATAAGCGTCTTTACTCTCAAATTTATAATTCTTAGGAACTTCATATCCCTGAGCTAATAATCTTGTAGCTAAAACCGTAAATACTGCAATGAGTAACAGATGTCTTTTCATAATGATTAGTGTTTAATAGATTTCTATACAAATATATACAATGACGTTAATAGAAAATATTCGAAAGCTAAAAAACTTTCTCTTTTTTTTATAACATCCCAATTTATTGTTCGAATCTTATACACTCGTAAGCGTCTTCTATTTTGATATGGATAAAACTGTCTCTTTTTTTATTTTCGTATCGATCAGCATGACGACAAGTAAGACTACATTTGACGCGCTCTGGTCTTATTGTTAAATATTCCTTCTGTATTTGTAAGTTTGGTAAATTTATTCTTTATTTGCATCATTAACATAGTTTTATTTATAAACCTCAAAAAAATCAACGCCTATAGAATAGACATTACTCTAAATTTTTAAATATAAGAGATAATGGAAACATTAATTACTATGACTGATGAACAATTGGTCTGTGATTATTCTAATGGCAACAATCTTGCTTTTGATATTCTGCTAGAACGTCATAAAAGAAGTGTATATAATTACATTTTTTTTACTGTGCGTAATAGGGAACTTGCAGAAGATATTTTCCAAGAAACATTTATAAAAGCAATCGTTACTATCAAGCAGGGACGTTATACCGAATCAGGTAAGTTTCGTGCATGGATTTCTCGGATAGCTCATAATTTGATTATTGACCATTTTCGTCAGGAGAAAAACGAAAATACGGTATCAAATGACGAGGCTCCGGTTGACTTATTAAATAACCCTACACTATGTGATGGCACTATTGAGGACGAACTGATCAAAGTGCAAATAACATCCGATATTAGAAAGTTAATATCTTTCTTGCCTGAAAATCAGCGCGAGGTTTTAGAAATGCGCTATTACCAAGATCTTAGTTTTAAAGAAATAGCAGACCAAACAGGGGTTAGCATCAATACGGCGTTGGGCCGTATGCGCTATGCTATTCTTAATATGCGCCGTATGGCAGAAGAAAATAACATTGTTCTTACAATGTAGTATTTTATTAAAGTAGTTTTTTTAGGTGAGAAAGGAAAAAGATGTGTTATAAATAACATTTCTTTTTCCTTTCATTTTCAGAATATTATATTATTTTTATCCCATATTTTTTAATACTATAAAAACAATAAAATTATGGGATGGTATCTGAAAGTATTGAAGCAGTATGCTGACTTTAGCGGTAGGGTAAGGCGCACGGAATATTGGATGTTTTATCTTTTCAACTCTTTTATTCCGATAGGTTTGATGATTATTGGCGGCATATTATTCGCCATGAACGAATCTTCAATTCCTTTTATAATATGTATGGTACTGGTTGGTTTATACAGTTTGGCTGTTTTTATACCAAGTTTAGCAGTTACGGTCAGAAGGTTGCATGATACAAATCATAGTGGCTGGATGTATTTTGTTTCACTTATACCTCTAATTGGTGGTATTTGGTTGTTAATCCTTCTTTGTACTGATGGCACCCATGGACAAAATCAATACGGACCCGACCCCAAAGAGTAATACGTAGATTCTATTTAAAGCTTCCGATGGTTATAAATAAAATGTTTGTGAAGCTAATAAAATACTAAAACAAAACAGGAGAAAGACTAGTCTTTCTCCTGTTTTGTTTTTAATTGTTTTATAGGTTCTTAGCTGTTTATTGTACTATGCCGGAACCTATTATTTTATTTGTTGCGAATAACTTCTCCTTTGATACGAACTTTGTAAACCGAATCAGGAACGTTTGTAAATACTGTAATTTCTTTAGTGAAAATTCCCGGACGACCTGTTGTCGAATAAGTTACTTTTATTACCCCTGTTTTTCCAGGAAGAACCGGTTCTTTTGTGTAGTCTGGAGTTGTGCATCCGCATGTTGTTTGTACGCGTTGAATTAGAAGAGGTGCAGTACCTGTGTTTTTAAACGTAAACTCGCAAGTAACAGAACCAGCACTTTCATCCACTTTTCCAAAGTCGTGTACATCTTTTGTAAAGACAGCCTTGGGAGCTTTATCTCCATTTTGAGCCATCATAAAGCTGGTAGATAATACCAAAGCCAATAGTATAAAACCAATCTTTTTCATATACCTAATTTTCTTTATTTTACTTTAAGTTATTAACTATGTAGTTAGGCATTAGCTATAACCGTCTTACAAAGTTAGTAATAAATATGACTATTTTTTAAGAATTTAGCAATATTTAGTATTGTGCTAATTATATATCCATAACAGTAGAGGCTTTTTACTCTCTTTGAGTAAAGCATCGCATTTGCGCATTACCTCATTATTTATTACAGGACATCCTTGACTCCAACCTAATGGCAGATGATTTGGGTAAACTTCTTTATTCGCAACCGGATTGTGCGAATGAAGCACTATGATCCGTTTGAATGCATTACTATTGGTTTTTTCTAAACCATGCAGTTTGTAGTGTACATTTACCCCAAGTGCTGTATGATCGTGCTCCTGTTTTATATTTACCTAATGAAGAACAATAGCTGCCCTCAACATTACTGAATACGGGTTTAGACTGTGTGCTTTTCTGTCCGTATCCATGACAACAAAGACTTTCGTATTTTATGCTGTCTTTTGTAAAATCCCATATAAAGAAACGATTCTTGCCCGAGTGTATACTGAAATCAATCAGTATACAGTGTCTCGAGCTTAGTCCTTGTTGTTTACTATATACTTTGGCCTCATCTGCCTTTGCTTTAAGCCTTGCATAAAGTTTTTTTCTTTCTTCTTTCTTTTGTTTCGATTCCGAGGATTCTACTATTTCCCTTTCTTCGCTTTGTTTTGTCGATTTATTATTTGATTTATAGCAAATGAAAGATACGAAACCGGTAAAAAGCAATATTACAGCTATTATCGGAAGATATTTTTTCATTCTTTTTCTTTTACAGTTATTTTTATTCCGGCTGTATGCGATACAAATTCAGGCGCATACATACATTGTATTGTTGTTATTCCATTAGCGTATTCTCCTATACGGTTTACATATACAGGGTATTCAAATACATAAGTTCCTTTTGGCATAACATCGAAGTAGAAGTTAGTAGATGCATCTTTTGACGTTTGGTAATACATCAATCCTTCATTCCATTTTATACCCGAAATCGTTTGAATGGGTTCGAAACAAGAAGCCCGCATGTCTTTCAGATGAACAAATTCCATATCCTTGTCTGTCCTAACTGTTAGGCGTACTACTACTTTATCTCCCACAGCAAGTGGATTGTTCTCTGTAATTTGACTTAAAGATTTACCTGTAGCTGTGTTGATTTCTTTAAATAACTGTTTCTCTACATTTAAGTCTCCTTTATGTGCTGTAATCTTATCCAAGCTTTCATAATATTGCCAGTATAAAGCTCCATAAGCCGGACGGGTATCTGATGTTGTCACTTCTACTTTACCCATTTCGTTTTTTATCTCGGCTTTGTCCCATACTTTCTTGAAGTAGCCTGTTCCGGCTTCTTTGTTTTCGGGCTCTATTTTCTTATTTCCGACAGAGATCACAGGCGTTTCTTCACTTGCAAACCATTCTGAACCCGTGCTTAACAATGCACTGATAGCGTCTATCGAAGCATGCGTTGATTCCCATATCTGAGTTCGTTTCTGATTTATCAGCCATCGCTTCAGCATATCCATTTCCTCTTGCGATGAACCAACTTCTTGCAACGCATCCATTAGGAAAGTATGTACACTGATTGGAGATAGAGACATAAATACCTGATTGCGATTATTTGGCCAATACATACCTGCCTTTTCATTTTTAACAGCGTATTCGCGTATTGATTTGATAATCTTGTTTGCAAGTTCTTTCTCTCCATTTCTTTTTAATACAACCGAAAGAATAGACTTTTCGTACAAATCGAGTTTTTGCCAGTTTTTACTTGCAACATTCGTATAAAACCTTTCGGCGGCACGTGTTGCCTGATCAATCGGTATGTCTCGGTAGAATGAGCGGACATAGGCGTATTCTAACTGATTGGTCGACACAGACGTTGTTTTCTCCCAATTCTTATTATTCTCTTTCAGCTTTTCAAAATCTTTCAATATTTGACTATCAATAAATTTGAGAGCATTCATTTGCATTTCCTTCACATCTTCATGATATTCTACCTGCCCAACTAGCTGTAGTTTAGCATAACCATACAAGATATACTGGGTAACAGAACGGCTAGGGTACATCCCTTTGTACCACGACCATCCTCCATCGTTAGTGTTTTGTAGGTCTTGCAGTTTTTTTGTAGCTGCATTGGTCATCTGTTTTGTATTATTCAGATCAAATAATAAAGAAAGACGTTGCATTTGTTCTGCTTCGTTTTTGGCATCCAGCACCCAAGGTGTTTCTTCTAACAGTACATTCTTCAACTCTTCATCTTTCTGTAGTTTCGATACGAATGTCTGTTTATCTCCTCCTTGTTTCTTCCATGCTTCTATCATAGAACCCACTTTCGGATATTGACGGATGATAGAAGAACCGAGCGTATTCACATAATAACTAGCAAACCAGTTCACCGCATTTTCACTTGTCGGATTACTGAATGAAGGCAGTGCTTGTATGGCATACCATGCAGGATTGGATGCATATTCGAGTGTTAGCCTATAGTTACTAGCTGTAGATGACGTATTATTGTATAATTTATCGAAAGTAAATGTATTCGTGCCTGCTTTTGTAACATCGATAGGCATGCTTTCTGTCACCATCATACGGTTTGATAGTACAGCCAAAACATGTTGCTCTCCATCACTGAATGTTTTGTTTTGTGCTACAATGCGGCAACCGATTAGTTCAATGCCTTCGGGTACATCAAAAGTCCATTGTGCAGAGGTTGATGCACCCTTGTCTACAGAGAATTTTTGATCTTGATTTGGAATTCTGAGATCAATCGCTTTATCTGTAGCAGGATCGAAGAATTCTATTCTTACATTTCCCGAGATGGCATTTTCTGACAAATTGGATATTTTGGTAGAAATACTAGTCTTATCACCCTGACGAACAAAGCGAGGCATATTCGGTGTCACCATTAGTTCCTTTTGTGTTATCACAAATTGCTCCAATGTTCCTACTCTCGAATTCTTGTCAAAACTTCAATGAAACCGCATTTTTCTATCCTCAATTAAGAACAAACGAAAAAGGCGAAACGCTGATATCGTTCACTGTACCCGAAAGCAATACAACATGGCGTTTCAGAGCGTTGGC
>NZ_JAIXHZ010000117.1:0-19068 GCF_043392705.1 Dysgonomonas sp. Shenzhen-Wh21 | reverse complement strand
AACTACTCAAATGTACAAAAAAGTATGGATATTAAGAACTAATTTAATAAGAGAAATATGAGTAAGAATAAAGCTCCTCATAAAAAAGACAAAAGGAAGACTAAGAGCGACATTACAAACTCCGTTGTAAACTTTTTCAACAAGAATGCTTCCGAATCATTTGGCATCAAACAGGTAGCCGAAAAATTAGGGTTCAAAAAACCTGCCGAGAAACAACTAATAAGCAATATACTATACGATCTTCAAGAAGATGATTTTATAATAGAAACCGGAAAGGGAAAATATAAATCGAACAATAGAGGGATTTTCGTTGAAGGAGTATTCGAACGAAGAAGCAATGGCAAAAACTTTTTCGTACCGGATGGAGAAAGTGATTCGGCTCATATATTTATTGCCGAACGCAATTCGGCTCACGCAATGAATGGCGACCGAGTGAAAATACAAATGCTGGCAAAGCGAAAAGGGCGTGACCCGGAAGGAGAAGTATTAGAAATACTGGAACGAAAACAAACAACATTTGTTGGTACACTTGATGTACAAAAGCAATTTGCTTTCTTGGTAATGGATAGCAAGATACTTGCAAATGACATATTCATCCCGAAAGAAAACCTCAAGGGAGGAAATGACGGAGACAAAGCATTAGTAGAGGTAGTAGAATGGCCTCAGAAAGCGAAGAACCCGATAGGAAAAGTTATAGACATACTGGGAAAGGCAGGAGAAAACAACACCGAGATGAATGCGATCCTTGCCGAATTTGGATTACCATACAAATATCCTGAAAAGGTAGAAGCGGCAGCAAATAAAATACCGGATGACATCACCGCCGAAGAGATAGCCAAGCGCGAAGACATGCGTAGTACAACTACATTTACCATCGACCCGCGAGATGCAAAAGACTTCGACGACGCATTATCTATCAAACAATCAAAAAACGGACGTTGGGAAGTAGGTGTGCACATAGCTGATGTGACCCATTATGTACAAGAGGGAGACACGATAGATAAAGAAGGTGAAAGTAGAGCTACGTCCATTTATCTAGTAGACCGCACCATCCCGATGCTACCCGAAAGACTAAGCAATAACCTATGTTCACTACGCCCTCATGAAGATAAATTATGCTACTCTGTTATCTTCGAGCTAGATGATGAAGCAAATATAAAAAAGCATAGAATTACCCGCACTGTTATCCATTCCGACAGACGATTTACGTACGAGGAAGCTCAAGACATAATAGAAGGGGCAGAGGGAGACTTTAAGGACGAAATCTTACAGCTAAACGATCTGGCAAAAAAATTGCGAGCTAAACGTTTCGACAACGGAGCTATTGCATTCGATCGTCACGAAGTGAGATTCGAAATCGATGAGAAGGGAAAACCGTTGAGTGTATATTTCAAATACGCCAAAGATTCGAATAAGCTGATAGAAGAGTTTATGCTTTTGGCAAACAAAACTGTAGCAGAGTTTGTAGGAAATGTTCCAAAGAATAAAAGTGCGAAAACATTTGTTTACCGTATTCATGATATACCAAATACTGAAAAGATGGAAAATCTATCCGAGTTTATCCGTCGTTTTGGCTACAAAATCAAAGTAGATGGAACAAAGACAAATGTATCGAAAGCTATAAATCACCTCCTGGACGAAGTGAGCGGAAAACCCGAAGAGAATCTTATTTCTACGATCGCTATACGTGCGATGGCAAAAGCAATATATTCGACAGTCAACATCGGTCACTACGGACTGGCTTTCGAATACTATACACACTTCACCTCCCCTATACGTCGCTATCCCGACATGATGGTGCACAGGCTACTCACCAGATATCTGGATGGAGGGCGCAGTGTAAACAAACATCTATACGAAGGCAAATGTGAACACAGCTCTGAAATGGAACAGCTAGCGGCTAATGCAGAAAGAGCATCTATCAAGTACAAACAAGTAGAATATATGTCTGATAAACTCGGACAGGTCTTCGATGCTGTGATCTCTGGTATAACAGAATGGGGTGTTTATGCAGAAATAAATGAAAACAAGTGTGAGGGCATGATTCCTATCCGAGATTTGGATGATGACTTCTACGAATTTGATGAAAAGAATTACTGCTTACGAGGTCGTCGCAAAAAACGCACTTACAGCCTTGGCGACCCGCTGAAAATTAAAGTTGCCCGAGCCAATCTGGAACGGAAACAGCTCGATTTTGCGCTGGTTGAAGAGTAAAAAATAAGGTTCTGCCACCAAACATAAAGAAGAACTGTCAAGAGACAATCCGGTTTTTATGATATACAGAGTGAAACAAATAATCTCAATGAGATGAAATGTTTCACTCTGTTTAAATATGTCAGAGATTACCCGAATCAGGCTATAAAAGCTGATCTTCTTTATTTACAGCTTATTTTTTATTACTTTTGCTGAATTATAGTCAATTTTTATTAATCATTATCAACAACTTTACGTGTATGAACAAATATTCTATTAGATCTTTCATCGAAGAAACTGCACAAGAAGAATCAAAAAACGACTTCTTCCAACTGGAAAGCACTCATATACTTGAGCTTAACATCAATAACCAAACGGTGATGTTAAAAAAAGGAGCAATGGTAGCCTATACAGGAAACATAAAGTTTGAAAGGGAAGGCATGCTGAGCAAAGGTATCGGAAACTTACTAAAGAAAACAATGTCGGGAGAAGGAACCACCATGATGAGAACTTCAGGAACCGGACGTGTATATGCTGCAGATTTCGAAAAAAGAGTAAGAATCTTATATCTTGAGAACGAAGCTATCAATGTAAATGGGAATGACATCCTTGCTCATGAAAATTCTATACAGTCTGATGTAAAAATGATGAAAAGCATTGCCGGCATTATGGGTGGCGGACTGTTTCAAGTACGTCTGGCGGGAACAGGACACGTGGCTATTACTACTCACGGTAAACCTATGACACTGTTGGTGAAACCGGGACAACCGATATTTACGGACCCTAACGCTACTGTTGCATGGTCGGGCAATCTGACTCCAACTATAAAAACAGATATATCCCTCAAAACATTCATCGGACGTGGTAGCGGCGAAAGCTTCCAGATGATGTTTGAAGGAGAAGGTTGGGTAATAGTACAGCCATGTGAAGAAGTGTACGGCGCGCCTCAATAATCAGTAAAAGTTCTTTATATATAAAAAGGTATTCATTGAGAATACCTTTTTTAATTTTCTCCCCAATTATTCATTTCTATTTATTAAAAAACATAATTCATTATGTATTTTTAAGCTAAATGTACTACTTTTGCACTTTAATAAAATATTTAAGGAGAAGAGCTTCTATGAAGACAGTAAAAATCAAAGATAAAGAATTCGAACTATTTCTGACACAGGAGGTAATTGAAAAAGCAATAGATGATATCGCAGAAAAACTGAACAAAGATTTAGCAGGTAAGGATCCTTTATTTATCTGTGTTCTGAATGGTTCTTTTATGTACGCTTCGGAACTGATGAAGCGTGTTACTGTTCCAAGCGAAGTATCTTTCGTGAAAATGTCATCTTATCAAGGTACGTCATCGTCAGGTAAATTGAAAGAAATATATGGACTTGAAGAAGATATTACCGACCGTACAATAGTTATTGTTGAAGATATAGTAGACACAGGCTATACGATGTCTTTGATGCTCGAACAGTTGGCATGCGATAGTCCGAAAGAAATACTTGTAACTACACTCCTTCTTAAACCTGATGCCCTAAAGCATAAAGTACAGCTAGACTATGTGGCATTAGAAATCCCTAGCGACTTTATCGTTGGATACGGACTCGATTATGATGGTTATGGCCGCAATCTTGCTGACATATACAAAATAAAAAACTCTTAACAATAATATTTACGATTTACGCCTTGCTGTTTGCAACCCGTAACTTGTAACTCGTAATTCTAACAGTATGCTGAATATTATAATTTTTGGAGCTCCGGGCTCAGGAAAAGGAACTCAAAGTGAAAATCTCATCACAAGATATAATCTCGCTCACATTTCGACAGGAGATGTGCTACGTGGAGAGATAAAAAATGGAACTGAACTTGGCAAATTGGCCGAAGAATATATCTCTAAAGGTCAGCTTGTACCGGATGATGTAGTTATCGGGATGCTGGCAAATGTTTTGGATAGTAAAAAAGATAAAGCAGGCGTTATATTCGATGGTTTTCCAAGAACAATCGCTCAGGGCGAAGCTCTTGAAAAAATATTAAAAGAACGCGGAGAAGAAATTTCTATCGTTATCAATCTCGATGTAGAAGAGCCGGAACTGATAGACAGACTTATTAAGCGCGGACAACAATCGGGACGCTCAGATGATAATCTGGAGACTATAAAATCCCGCCTTGATGTATATAAAAATCAAACTTCCCCACTGAAAGATCATTATATGAATTCGGGGAAATTGGCCACAATAAAAGGAGTTGGCACCATAGATCAGATATTTGATCTTATAGCCGAGGCCGTGGACAAAGTTAAATAATTGAATTATTTATATATACAGGGAAGTTATAAACCGTGAACGGTATTATAACTTCCTTTGTTATCTAAATAGAATAAATAAAAATATGGCAGAATCAAATTTCATAGATTACGTCAAGATATACTGCCGGTCGGGTAAAGGTGGTAGAGGTTCAACCCATTTCCGCAGGGAAAAGTATATACCGAAAGGTGGCCCTGACGGAGGTGACGGAGGTGACGGAGGTGATATTATTCTCCGAGCTAACCGAAACATGTGGACATTGCTCCACCTGAAATATCAACGACATATCCTTGCAGGACATGGAGAAAGTGGATCGGGCAGATTGAGTACAGGTAAAAGTGGTGATTCTAAAATCATAGATGTTCCTTGCGGAACAGTAGCCTATGATGCCGAAACAGGAGAATATCTTTGCGACGTTACTGAAGACGGAAAAGAAGTTGTTCTATTGAAAGGAGGAAGAGGGGGAAAAGGAAACAACCACTTCAAAACCTCAACAAATCAGGCTCCCCGCTATGCACAGCCCGGCGAACCATTTCAAGAGCGCAGAGTCATACTGGAACTAAAAGTTCTTGCCGATGTAGGGCTTGTAGGTTTTCCGAATGCAGGAAAATCAACACTTCTATCGGTAGTTAGTGCAGCAAAACCCAAAATAGCAAATTATCCGTTTACTACCCTTGAACCTAAAATCGGTATCGTGAGTTATCGTGATTACAAATCATTTGTAATGGCTGACATACCGGGTATTATAGAAGGTGCAAGCGAAGGGAAAGGACTCGGATTGCGTTTCCTACGACATATTGAGCGTAATTCGCTTTTACTGTTTATGGTACCTGCCGATGCTGACGATATCCATCAAGAATACAGAGTTTTATTGAATGAATTGGCTCAGTACAATCCCGAATTGTTAGATAAGCGAAGAATATTAGCGATCTCGAAAGCTGATATGCTCGACGATGAACTAATGGAAGCTTTGGAAGCTGATCTACCCGAAATACCGCATATATTTATTTCATCCATTACAGGGTATAATATTACAGCCCTAAAAGATATGCTATGGCGTGAACTAAATGCAGACGGCGAATACAAAAAATCGTTTGAAAGCATCACCCATCGAAACCTCGACATAAAAGTTGTGGAATTCGATGATGATGACGAATCTATCCCGGAAGATGACTATGAAGAAGAAGACTGGGATGAGGAAGAGGATGAGGATTTCGATCCGGATTTTTATTACGGAGAAGATACTGAAGAAGAAAATAAATAAGAAAAGCAAATGCCCTTTATCAACAGAGATCGAGGGCATTTCTTAAAATTAGGAATATGGATACAATTCGAAGTAACAGACTGAATCTACTAACATTTCCCTCTTTTCCTACAAAGAGCGTATCTGTTTTCACAACTACCATTGAGGGAGGAATTAGCACGGGAGCATACGCTTCTCTAAATCTGAGCCCCTATTCGGGAGATGATGCAGATTGTGTCAGTGAAAATCAGGAGCTTCTTGCTGATGAAATAAATGTATCCATAGAAAACCTATATATCCCCTATCAGACTCATAACGATCAGATACGAATCATTGATAATGACTTTCTGAACAAGAGTGATTTGGAAAAAGCAAAATCACTGAATGGAATTGATGCTTTAATCACCAATCAGAAAGATATTTGCATAGGAGTCACGACTGCCGATTGTGTACCCATTCTTATATTTGATCCTGTACAACATGTGCTTGCTGCAATACATGCCGGATGGAAAGGCACTGTAGCCCGAATCGCAGACAAAACAATAGAAAAGATGACAGAGCATTTCGGCAGCAAACCTCAAAATCTAGGGGCAGGAATAGGCCCTTGCATCTCACAGAAACACTTTGAAGTAGGAGGTGAAGTTGTGGATGCTTTTATTCAGACAGGATTTACCATCACTGATATAGCATATCGCAATACTGAGAGCGGAAAAATGCACATAAATCTTGAATTGGCAAATAAATTACTGTTAATTGAAGCCGGCATCGACAACAAGAATATAGAGGTTGCGAACTTATGCACTTATTCTCATCCCGAACTTTTCTTCTCTGCCCGAAGACAGACAATCAATTCGGGGCGGATATTAACAGGAGGTGTATTGAAGTAATAATTTTGTACTTTTGTGTAGCAAACAAACAATAAAAAGACCGTTGATAATGAATCATATATTTTTTCCACCCGAATGGTATCCGCAAAGTGCAATACAGTTAACATGGCCTCATCCCGACACCGATTGGGATTATATGCTCGAAGAAGTTACTGCATGCTATGTGAATATAGCAGTAGAAATACTGAAAAGGCAAAAATTAATTGTTGTGTGTCACAATGCAGAAACCGTGAAGTATGAGTTGAAAGAGCATAAAGACTTATTTCCAAACCTCACATTGGTAGAATTGCCAACCAATGATACTTGGGCACGTGATCACAGCGGGATATCTGTTATCAATAATGGGAAAAAACAGGTGTATGATTTCACATTCAATGGGTGGGGATTAAAGTTTGCATCGAACTACGACAATCAAATAAGCAGAGGCTTGTTCAAAAACGATATATTTAAAAGTGATGTAGAGCTACTCAACAAGAAAGATTTTGCCCTCGAAGGAGGAGCATTGGAATCGGACGGAAAAGGCACACTTTTGACTACATCCGAATGCTTGCTTTCTGCAAACAGAAACTCTTTCATGTCGAAAGATGAAATAGAAAAATATCTAAAAGAAGCCTTCGGGCTAAATAAGATATTATGGTTAGATCATGGTTACCTAAGCGGAGATGACACTGACAGCCATATAGATACATTGGCTCGTTATTGTGACGAACACACAATTGTATATGTAAAATGTGAAGATAAAAAAGATGAACACTATGAGGCTCTTGCCAAGATGGAGGAACAATTAAAAACCTTCACCGATTATCTAGGCAATCCATATAAGTTAATCTCGCTGCCTATGGCAAAAGCCGTATACGACGAAGACAATGAAAGGCTTCCGGCGACTTACGCCAATTTCCTTATAATGAACGACGTTGTACTACTTCCATTCTACAACGATCAGGAAAGAGATACAGAGGCCAAAGAAAAATTAGAAATTGCTTTTCCTACAAGAGAAATCATAGGAATAGATTGTTCTTCATTGATACGTCAACATGGTTCGTTGCACTGCATAACGATGCAATATCCCGATAATTTTGTATAATACCCAAGCGTTTATGAAAGATCAAAAAGCATTATTATTAAGGTGTATAAAAAACGATGTTCCGGCGATGGTATTTTCGGGAAACGACATATTATTTTTACCTTTACTTAAACAATATTATCTGGATGCTAAAAAGGGCGGATGCACGCAAGAGTTTCTGGATGACATTCAGTTAAGGATTGACGAGTTTGAGAAACATATACAAATGTCTCCCAATACGATTAAATTACCAGATTAGAGGATTATGAAAATAGGAATCATACAACAGGCAAATACTCCTGATATACAGAAAAATATAGCAGGACTAAAAGATAAAATCCGTAAGGCAGCAAACGAAGGTGCACAACTTATTGTTTTGCAAGAGCTGCACAATTCGCTTTATTTCTGTCAAGTAGAGGATACAAATATTTTTGATCTAGCCGAGACAATACCCGGACCGTCTACCGACGACTTCGGAGCTTTGGCTAAAGAGTTAGAGGTTGTCATTGTACTTTCCCTATTCGAACGTCGTGCTCCCGGACTGTATCACAATACAGCTGTAGTAATAGAAAAAGACGGAACTATTGCAGGTAAATACCGCAAGATGCATATTCCTGACGATCCTGCTTATTACGAAAAGTTTTATTTCACTCCCGGAGATCTTGGCTTTAAGCCCATCGAAACATCATTGGGTAAACTGGGGGTTTTGGTTTGTTGGGATCAGTGGTACCCCGAAGCTGCACGCCTGATGGCAATGGCTGGGGCTGATATTCTTATTTACCCTACAGCTATAGGTTGGGAATCGACCGATACCGAAGATGAGAAAAGCCGCCAGCTTGGAGCTTGGGTGATCTCTCAGCGAGGACATGCTGTAGCTAACGGACTGCACGTTGTATCTGTGAACCGCACAGGATACGAACTCGACCCATCGGGGCAAACGAATGGAATCACTTTCTGGGGAAACAGCTTTGTTGCAGGCCCTCAAGGCGAAATTATCTGGCAGGCATCCAACGACAAAGAAGAAGTACAAATAGTAGAAATAGATATGAAGCGTTCTGAACAGGTACGACGTTGGTGGCCATTCTTCCGAGACAGACGTATAGATGCATTCGGTGATATTACAAAGCGTTTTATCGATTAATGTAGGTATACATTTGTAGGCTTCATATTATTCATTCGTACATATAACTTGGATAGTTATATAATACAAGGATTCTTAGTAGAGATAATAAGAATAGTCTTGTAGACAGACTTCTGTTTGTAATCTCAAAATAAGAATATATCTTTTCTTATAAAAGATTTCACTTCATTGAGAAATGTTTTTTAGTTCTGCCGGTTCTCCAAAACCGGCGAAACCGAGCCCATAAAAAGAGTATCTTATAAGTATAAAATTATCTATTAAGTAGAAAGCAATAGCGAATGTTATACATTGTTTTTAGTCTTTGATAAAACTAGAAACAGAAAAAAGGTAACAATTAAAAACAGTAAATAAAGTGTCACTTTTGTCACTTTTTTGACAATAAGAATCTCTTTAGATGAAACTTAAGCATTTCACAATATTTTAAATAAATCACCATAAAGTCTACGACTAAGGTGTAAAAACGATAAAAGGCTTTAAGCTGAATAAAAGTAAATTTGACAACAATGCCAGAAAAAGAAAACGAATTGTTTTTATCAAAAAGCATCCTTTGGCTGATGGCAATAGGTGCAGGCCTTGTAGTAGCCAACAATTACTACAATCAGCCCTTACTGGGCGTTATAGCCAAAGAACTGGGTGAATCTGAGTCAGCAACAAGTAAGGTCGCAATGTTTACCCAGATGGGATATGCTGCCGGATTATTACTTATAATCCCACTCGGTGACATGTTTAGGCGAAAAAAGATTATCCTCATCGATTTCTTTTTCATAATCCTTTCATTAGTCGTTTTCGCTTTAAGTAAGTCCTTAATAGTCATGCTCGCAGCAAGCTTTTGTATCGGGCTTACATCTGTTGTTCCTCAGATATTTGTGCCCATAGCAGCCCAATTATCCCGTCCCGAAGAGAAGGGACGAAATGTAGGTATCGTTATGAGTGGATTGCTGATCGGTATTTTAGGGTCACGTGTTTTTAGCGGTGTTGTAGGAGAATATCTCGGCTGGCGGAATGTATTCCTCATTGCTGCAGGACTCATGATTATACTTGCTGTACTCATTGCATGGATGTTACCAAATATGCAACCAACCTTTAAGGGCACTTACGGACAACTGATGGGATCTGTTGTACGATATGCAAGAAGCATCCCGAGCTTACAATTAGCTTCATTAAGAGGAGCTTTGGGGTTTGCCTCTTTCTCTGCATTTTGGACTACCCTCACTTTCAGGCTTCAGGAGGCCCCCTACTTTCAGGGAAGCGATGTTGCCGGATCTTTAGGTCTGTTCGGTATAGCAGGTGCACTGGCGGCTACCCTTGTAGGACAAGCATCGGGCAAAGTAAACAAAAACAAGCTTATAGCCATAGCGACCTTCATTATGATCGTTTCGTGGGGAGTGTTTGGTATGGCCGATAGTACTTACATAGGAATCATTGTGGGCATTATTCTTTTAGATATGGGGCTGCAAGCAATGCATGTCACCAATCAAACAATTGTACTATCATCCCAGCCAGAAGCTGCCAATCGTTTGAATACAGTATATATGGTCTCTTATTTCATCGGAGGTTCTATCGGTACATTCGTAGGTGGTAAGGCTTGGGGAGCTTATGGATGGAATGGCGTTGTATTTACAGGAGCCTTTTTTGTAAGTTTATGTCTTGTCGTACATTTAATTATAAGCAGAAAACCAAAATTCAACGAAAAATAGTTATCTTTACAACTATCAGAAATAAGATGTTTATGAATACACCATTACCTGAACGAATTTATAGGGAATATCCATTGCCCAATATGGATGAGATAAGAGAGTTTATTGCACAGAAAGAAGCAGTGCAAGCCTTTGATTCGTTACTTGATTTTCTGAATGAAAACTATAACCTCGAACAAGAGATTTCTTTTGGAGGGAAAAATTATGGGGTAATTATTCGCTACCGCAAGAATGGCAAAACACTCGTATCTATAGTTCCCGAAAAAGATGCATTCTCAGTAATCCTTATATATGGTAAGAAAGAAGTTATAACGTTTAATGCGTACAGGGAGTCCTTTAGCAATATCTTCACAACGATATTCGATCAAACACCTCAGCTACATGATGGTAAGTGGATGCTAATCAGAGTTAAGGACAGTTCTTTATTACAAGAGCTGGAACGCATGATAATGATAAAGAAAGCAATAAAGAGAGAGAAAAGAGAAGCGACAAACTAATTCGATAAACCTTTTTTTTCATAAAAGGTGCATTTCTAGTTTAGTTCGATAATCAATTTATTATTTATGCGAACGTCCTAAATAATAAGATACGACAAGCGAACCAACCTGCAATCCCATCAAGAGCCAGAATGCATTTCGCCTCCTATTTTTGCGTTTCAGAGCTTTTAACTCCTGTATTTGCTTTTCATTCAATAAGTCACATTCATGATTTTCCATATTATCTATTTTTTGTGTATTAACTTATTTATGTAACAAAGTAAGGCGTGATTTGATCACCTATTTTTGATAATTTATAAAATTCCAACCATTCTTCAACTTCAGGCTATTCATATCATTTTACCAAAAGAGCTATTGCCACGGCAGGAACAACAAACTTAATCACATTAAATATTTTTTTACTCATTGGCACCTGTCTTGTTGGAGCTATACCTGATCCTTGATAATACGTTTCCAAGTCTTGAGCAAAATTTTCATCCCAGAATTCACGGGTGGTAGAGTCGGGAAAATAAAACAACTCTTGACAGAAACCGGACAAACGCCGATTTCGCATCTGCTTTTTTTCTATGACACCTTTAAACTCAACATCACAAAAGTAAGTGATCTCATCCTCCTTGCCAAATTCGTCTAGGGTCTGAAAACGATAGTAAGTATAGCAATCAGACATATAATACTTATCTCCTACTTTTTTGAAAGAGAAACGACCCACCTTTCTCTTTATTTTAACTCGGTTTCCCATATACCGCTTATACGGCTGACTAGCCAAAACAGAATCGATAGACTCTATCTCCATAGAAGCAATAGTCATATCATCTTTATTAATAAGTATCTCACCTCTTGCCCAACCATCCTTGCCTTGAAGAGGTTCTATCTGCAAAACGATATATGAACTATCAGATGTAAAAGAACGCGTAGTTTCGTTATTCTCGCTTTTGCCAAAGGTGAATAGATGTGAAGCATGATATTCTGCCCCGTACAATTCCGAAGTAGGAGTCACTGTTCGTTGCACACGCCTTATATCAATAATATTGAGCATATAAGGGACTCTCTCCCTTTTCATATTTTTCTTCAGATCTTTCTCTTTCAGTGTCGTTGCATACTTCATATATATTTCGTTCTGCAATGTATCCGATTTTTTTGTCTGCTGAAAGTGCAACAAATATCCCAGATGAAGATCGAGCAAAAGTTTCTTCTTCGTGTTTTGCATTGCTTCATCCAACAAAGCATCTGCATCTCCGGGGCTAATAACAATCGGGTTAAGATATACAGGATTCAACTCCATCCGAACAACAGGGTTTATCAAAAGTGAACTTTTAGCAACAGATTTCACTTTATAACCAATACATTGGAAATGAATAACATCCTCGCTTACAGTCGGAATAGCATATCTTCCTTTATTATCTGTATTGATATAGTCTCTCGAAGTAGCTCCATACTGCACTATCACATCCGCTATAGGTTTGCTACTATCTTTATCGATGACTGTTCCTTGAATTAAAGTTTGTGCAAAAAGATGGCTACTGATAAAGGTCAATAAGACTAGAAAAAGACATTTTCTCATATAAAAGTTTTGAGTAAGTTATGCATAAATGGAACCTTATTTATAAAAACGCGATTTTCAATCGAATCATATATTTACACAGCAAACAGACAGTAAAAAACATTTAACGAAAACAAATTCATATATTTTAGTATGGAATACAGTAAATGTACATTGTATTTTTGTACCTTTATCGCGCAGTTATTAAAATTCTATTTTTAATAGCATTTTTTAATAAATCGCTATACATAAAACTATCATACAGTTACCATGTCTATACTCTATCAAGCAGAGGAAGTAAAACTTCCGTCTATAAAGAAACGTAAAACTACAGACTGGATAAAACTGGTTGCCACATCTTATGGTAAACAGATTGGAGATATTTCATTTATTTTTTGCTCCGACAAAAAAATACTTGAAGTAAATAACCAGTATTTGCAACACGACTATTATACTGATATTATTACATTCGACTATACTGAAAATGATATAATATCGGGGGATATCTTCATCAGTGTGGATACAGTAAAAAGCAACTCTGAAACGTTCGGAACGAATTACGACGAAGAGCTTAACCGTATTATAATACACGGAATACTACATCTGTGTGGGATCAACGACAAGGGGCCCGGAGAAAGAGAATATATGACCGAATGCGAAAACAAAGCATTAAAAATATTGGAGGCATAGACAATCGTGCAAAAATTTCTGAGCAAATTATATTATATCGTACCAATCTGCTGTTTCTTCCCGTTCTTCTCAGCACCGTTGGCTTTATTTCTCGGTATAATACTCGCTTTTTTTTATAAAGGGGAAGAAGTAGTTAAAACAGGAAAGCTAACAAAATATCTACTGCAAGCATCTATTGTTTGCATGGGTTTTTCCATGTCGATGCATGAGGTTATCCAAACAGGAAAAACAGGATTTATGATCACTGTGGGCTCTGTTGTGATAACAGTTTTGGCAGGTATCGGACTCGGATTATTACTCAAAGTAGGAAAAAACACAACATTACTTATATCCAGCGGAACAGCTATTTGTGGAGGAAGTGCCATTGCTGCCGTAGCTCCGGTTTTGGGTGCAAAAAACAATGAGATAAGCTTTTCACTTGCTGTTGTTTTCGTATTAAATGCTGTAGGGTTATTTATTTTCCCGGCTATCGGGCATCTGCTTCAAATGGATCAGATCCATTTCGGATATTGGGCTGCAATAGCTATACACGACACCAGCTCGGTAGTAGGAGCATGTTCGGCATACGGAGAACAGGCCCTGCAAGTGGGTACCACCGTAAAACTAACGCGTACACTCTGGATTATACCACTTGCGCTATGTATTGCGTTCTTCAATAAAAATAAAACCTCGAAAATAACAATCCCTTGGTTTATATTTCTGTTTGTTGTTGCTATCATTATAGGAAACTATATCCCGGGAATGACAGAAACAAACGAACACCTTAGTTGGCTTGGAAAAAAAGGAATGATGATTTCTTTATTCTTTATCGGAGCCTCTATTAATCTGGAAGAAGTAAAAAAAACAGGCGTAAACACCTTTCTTCTAGGCATTCTTCTTTGGTTTGTAATAGCTGTATTATCTTTATACTGGATTAAACTAATGTTTTAATGAACAAAATTGTAGACAAAGAGTATTTCTCTGAAAACGTAGTTAAGTTTGAGGTTGAAGCACCTCTTATCGCTAAAAGCCGTAAGGCCGGCCACTTTGTCATTGTACGTGTTGGCGAGAAAGGCGAGCGTATACCTTTAACCATTGCAGCATCTGACCTTAACAAAGGAACTATCACTATTGTTATTCAGGCTGTAGGAGCCTCTTCAAAAAAGATTTGCGAACTGAATGTGGGCGATTATATAACCGATATTGTTGGCCCGCTAGGACAAGCAACCCATATCGAAAACTACGGAACAGTTATCTGTGCCGGAGGTGGGGTAGGTATTGCGCCGATGCTTCCAATTATAGAAGCGATGAAAAGAGCCGGGAATAAGGTTATTTCTGTCTTGGCTGCACGTACCAAAGATCTTGTGATCCTCGAAAAACAAGTATCCGAATACTCGGACGAAGTAATAGTTATGACCGATGATGGTTCGTACGGACACAAAGGATTGATTACAAATGGTGTTGAGATGGTAATTAATCGTGAAAAAGTAGACTTATGTGTAACCATAGGCCCTGCTATTATGATGAAATTCGTTTCTTTACTGACTCAGAAATACAATATTCCTACAATGGCTTCATTAAATACCATTATGGTAGACGGCACGGGCATGTGCGGTGCTTGCCGTGTATCGGTAGGAGGAAAAACTAAATTTGTATGTGTTGATGGTCCCGAGTTTAATGCTCACGAAGTAGATTTCGACGAAATGCTAATGAGGCTAAGAGCTTATAGTTAAATTAATTATTGAGTAAAATTAAAAATATCAGCTCAGTCTTATTACCTATAACTAATTACTTACAACTTACGACTAAAAAATGACAGAACAAGAATATATACAAGCACGCCGAAGCGAACCATGGAGAGAGGAACTGCGTAAAACCATGAAGGCTAAAGAACGAGGAGAAAAATCTCGTGTACACATGCCCGAGTTGGATGCTGAATACAGAAGCCACTCCCTGAAAGAAGAAGTTAATTTAGGACTTACCGCCGAACAAGCTATGGCAGAAGCGGAACGATGCCTCGACTGCGCAAACCCTACTTGTATGGAAGGTTGTCCGGTGGGAATCCAAATACCAACCTTCATTAAAAACATAGAGCGTGGTGAATTTCTTGAAGCGGCTAAAGTGCTGAAAGAAACAAGCGCCTTGCCTGCTGTATGCGGACGTGTATGCCCACAAGAAAAGCAGTGTGAAGCGAAATGCATCTATATACAAAAGATGAAAAAAGAGCCGGTAGCTATCGGATACTTGGAACGCTTTGCGGCAGACTATGAGCGTGAAAGCGGACAAGTAGCTATACCCGAACTAGCTCCTGCCAATGGCATAAAAATAGCGGCTGTAGGATCAGGCCCGGCCGGACTTTCTTTTGCCGGAGATATGGCAAAACGAGGATATGACGTAACTGTATTTGAGGCACTACACGAGATAGGAGGGGTTCTTAAATACGGTATTCCAGAGTTTCGTCTTCCAAACGAAATAGTAGACGTTGAAATAAATGTGCTTCGTGATATGGGAGTTAAGTTCGTAAAGAACTGCATTGTTGGAAAAACGATTACCCACGAAGACCTGAGAGAAAAAGGCTTCAAAGGAATTTTTGCTGCAAGCGGAGCAGGGCTTCCTAACTTCATGAATATTCCGGGAGAAAATCTGATTGGAGTGATGTCGTCTAATGAATACCTCACCCGTGTCAACCTGATGGATGCATCAAACCCGGAAAGTGACACCCCTGTGCAAATGGGAAAGAAAGTTGCCGTTATAGGTGCAGGTAATACTGCTATGGATGCGATACGTACAGCAAAACGTTTGGGTGCAGAAAAAGCATATATTATTTACCGCCGATCGGAAGAGGAAATGCCAGCCCGTATAGAGGAGGTAAAACATGCCAAAGAAGAAGGTATTGAGTTCTATACGCTGCATAATCCAATCAAGTACGAAGGTGATGAAAAAGGTCATGTAAAGCGAATGCTCCTACAGAAGATGGAGCTTGGTGAACCGGACGCATCTGGTCGTCGTAAGCCTATCGCAATCGAAGGAGCTACTGAATGGTTCGATATAGATGAAGTAATAGTCAGTGTTGGAGTATCTCCAAATCCATTAATTCCTTCAACATTTAAAGGTCTTCAAGTTTCTAAGTGGGGAACAATAATTGTGAATCAGGAAACAATGCAGTCTGACCTGCCGGATGTATATGCCGGGGGCGACATCGTTCGTGGGGGCGCAACAGTTATTCTCGCCATGGGTGATGGACGTAAAGCTGCTGCTGCAATGGACAAAGCATTAAAAGGATAAAAAAGACCTATTCATATAAGTAAGCCCTCATTGATATAAATCAATGGGGGTTTCGTTTTTTATCAAAAAATACAGATAAGATTCTCAATCCATTCGCAGCATAAGTATTATAGAATCACATCCTTTCTCCAGAAGGGTTAATTTTACATTCAGAATCAAAAAGATTGCGCACTTTTATCTTCTTTGTGCAACCCATATAAGTAGTGAACAAAAAATAGAAAGATTACGTTTTTTTTATGACAAATTGACAATTTTAATATTGTTTTTGTTTATTTATTCGGATATAAAAAGCTAAATTTGTGAGGCTATTAAAGGATTGATATACAATTAATGAATTAATATATTTAGAGTGTACATAGCCTGCATTTTATGTTACTCTTATCAGTATAATACCTAAAAAAAGTTATGGGAAGAGAAATTAAATTCAGCCTCGTTTATCGTGACATGTGGCAGTCATCGGGAAAGTACCAGCCGCGTGTTGACCAATTGACACAAGTTGCACCGGTTATTATTGACATGGGATGTTTTGCTCGTGTTGAAACGAATGGTGGCGCTTTTGAACAAGTAAATTTGCTTTACGGAGAAAATCCAAACAAAGCAGTTCGTGAATGGACAGCTCCTTTCAACAAAGTTGGCATCCAAACGCACATGCTTGAACGTGGATTAAATGCTCTACGCATGTACCCTGTTCCAAAAGATGTTCGTCAATTGATGTTTAAAGTAAAACATGCACAAGGGACTAATATCTCTCGTTCGTTTGATGGATTGAATGACCCTCGCAACCTTGAACTTTCTGTAAAATATGCAAAAGAAGCCGGTATGATTTCTCAGGCTGCTCTTTGTATTACTTCGTCCCCTATCCATACAGTAGAATACTATGTAAACTTTGCTGACAAATTAGTAGAGTTTGGAGCTGACGAATTATGCTTAAAAGATATGGCCGGTGTAGGACGTCCTGCTTTCCTTGGTAAATTAGTGAAAGCACTGAAAGACCGCCATCCAAATATTCCGATTCAGTATCATGGACACACAGGTCCGGGCTTCTCTGTGGCTTCTATGCTCGAAGTTGCACGTGCAGGTGCTGACTATGTAGATACAGCAATCGAACCTTTAGCATGGGGAATGGTGCATCCTGATATTATCACAATACAGGCAATGCTCAAAAACGCAGGATTCTCTGTACCTGATATCAACATGAGCGCTTATATGGAAGCCCGTGCATTGACACAATCATTCATAGACGACTTCTTAGGATATTGGATCGACCCTTCAAATAAAATAATGACGTCTCTGCTTGTAGGCTGTGGTCTTCCGGGAGGTATGATGGGATCTATGATGGCCGACCTTAGAGGTATGCATTCGGCTATCAATATGGCTCTTCGCAACAATGGTAAAGCTGAAGTTACTTTGAATGACCTTGTAGTACAGTTATTCGAAGAAGTAGAATATATATGGCCTAAACTTGGTTATCCGCCACTCGTAACGCCGTTCAGCCAATATGTGAAAAATATAGCATTGATGAATATATTCTCGATGGCTCAGGGACAACCTCGTTTCTCTAACATCGACAAAGACAGCTGGAATATGATACTTGGTAAAACAGGTACGCTTCCCGGCAAGCTGGATGAAGAAATCGTTGAGTTGGCTAAAGCAAAAGGACTTGAATTCTATACAGGTAATCCTCAGGATGAATATCCTGATGCTCTTGATTCATATCGCAAAGAAATGGATGAAAACGGCTGGGATTACGGACAAGATGACGAAGAATTGTTTGAATTGGCAATGCACGACCGTCAATACCGTGACTACAAATCAGGATTGGCAAAAGAACGTTTCAATATAGACCTTGAAAAAGAAAAGGAAAAAGCCGGAGCTCCAATCATCGTAACACGTCAGGTAGTAGAAGTACCTGCATTTGATGCGGAAGCGATTAAAGCTAAATATCCGGAAGCAAAACCTCTTCAAGCTACTGTTAGCGGACAAGTTATTTGGCAAGTTGATGTAGACGATGTTTCTACTGCTCCTGTTGTTGGCACATCTGTAAAAGAAGGTGATGTTGTATGTTTTGTTCAAACTTATTATGGTATCGAAGAAGTAAAAGCTCTTACTTCAGGAAAGATTATCCAAATAGAAACAAAACAAGGCGCAAAAGTTCAAAAGAATCAGGTCTTAGCTTATATAGACTAAAAGTACTTGATTTCATATATAAAAAAGCATCATTAATAATGATGCTTTTTTTTGCATATATCCAATTAAAGTTGAAGAATAGACATTATGTATTATTTAACAATATTAAACCCACAATAAAATTATCACAATAGCTCTAAAACATTTACCTTTGGCGAAATTTTGAAAGAAAGTTTCGCGGAAAAATAAAGGGAAAAATGAAAAAGCTATTATTATTTACAATTTTGTTAGGGGCATTAAACATCTACGCCCAGTCTCCAGAAAAGAACAAATACACTATCTTATTAACAGGCGCATCGTTTGCCTCATCAGCAATAGCTTCTCCCCCTATAGCCTTGTTTATGGGAGTAGCATCGAGCGTTTTGC
>NZ_JAIXHZ010000116.1:0-11718 GCF_043392705.1 Dysgonomonas sp. Shenzhen-Wh21 | reverse complement strand
TGGTATACTCTGATGATACTAAGCCTAACATTTTGTCCAGAGGCTGCGATCTTTACTTTGATAGTAAATGATAATGCCCGAAGAAATATCCGGTGTTGGGCGTAGAGGTTCAAGTCCTGTCATTCTCGCAAAACTAATTTGAGAAAGGGGCATGAAAGTAAGAGCGTTCGGGTTGCAAACTGGAAACTTTTATTTCTGCGAAGTACAAGCAGATAGTGTCCCGAGATGAATATAGTGAGCGGCACTGTTTAACCGCAATAGTAATTTAGTTGTACTGCCATTGTGCCCCGAGGTTATTCTTCGGGGCTTTTGTCTTGATAATTAGGCAATGTCGCGAAACGCTATATTGCTCCTTTAGGTGTCTCGCATTTCGCGAGTGACTTGCCATAGGAATTACTGTGGTTCGCTATGGAATAGTATTTAGCGAATCTTTATTCAACTTAATTGTATTTGATTTTATGGAATCAACCTTTAGTGAAATATCTGATATATTTTTATTTATCGAATTTAGGGGTGTTGTTATTTTATCTGAAGGTTGCTGAAATAATCCGACAAGACCCATTAATATTGAGAGTGCAATTGCTACCCAAGCCGCTATCATTGTGTTTCGATGTCTCTTTTGCTCTTTTGATTTAAAATTATCTTTTACTAGTTCTTTTAGAGTTTGGCTAACATAAACAAAAGAGCTTGAATACCTAGCAAGGTCTTTGCTTATGTCTGAATAAAATTCTGCAATTGTTCCAAAATTATAACCTCTGCCTACTTTTCCGAATAATTCAGCTTCTATTGTACCATAATACCCTGATTCCGACTTTTCATATTTTGTTCGATCATAGATGGCTGTATCTTGCTCTCCCTTGGTGTTATTGTATATCCCAATTAGATTATTATATTCCAATTTTTTGAATAAGAATATAATCTCGCAAAGTGAATCCCACGATTTTATAGTATCAGCCTTGTGTTTCTTGAAGTGAATAGTTACTTGGCTGAAATTAGAATCCCATTCAATAGCCATATATTCACTGTCATCATAGATGTAATTTACAAGTGCCCTATCTTTTATATCGGTAACACTTACAAAACTCCTAATAATTTGTTTTTCAAATTCGCTAAATGTAATATCCATAAGTCTATGATTAAAAAAGTGAATATAAATAAGATTTTACTCCCCTCTCTTATATTTTAAGAGAAAAGAATATGCCACCTATTAAAACTATTCTCGATCAATATAAAGACGATTTCGGACAGGTAATAAGCAAATTATCTGTCGATACAATAGAGAATCGTGATCCTGCTGAGTATAAGCGTGAGTTCAATGGAGAACGAAAGAGACGTAAGCAGTCTGTCGGATGGCGTGAGCCTAAACGCTTAGAAGTCTATTCTGATACATTGGTTGATGCTAAAGGTAATCCGGTTAGGCTTGATGACAAGATTGTCGATGTTGCTCGAATCATAACAAACTTCCCTAAGAAACTTGTAAGAACAGACACGGCAATGATGTTCGGTGGACGAATGAATATATCTGCGGATAATCAGGACGACGGTTTTGCTGAATTTAAGCGTGTGTGGGAACGTGTTCTTGGTATGCAGGATGTTCTTATTGAATTTGCAGAAAAAGTCCTATCTGAGACAAAAGCAGCAATTGATGCTTATAATAAAGTCGGAAAATCACAAGAAGGGTTGATTGCCGGAGGCTATAAAGTAGCTACTGCTTTGGTAGATAATTACCAGATGGTAGGAGAGGCTTTAACTTCCTTAATCGCGACCTATGGCCTAACAAAAGCAGCTATGGTGTTCAACACATCGATTGATAAGACAGTAACCCTAATGCGCTACGATGCGGAAATCGCTGAGTTGACTAAACTCTTGCCATTAAAAGAACAAGAAGCCAATGCTGATTTAAAAGCAGCTGTTGCCAGTGGTAAATTGACAGAAGAGAAAGCGAATCAAATAATCGCCTTAAACTAGGTATCTGGGATTTCTCTGGGAAATCTGAAAAAAAAGCAGAGACAGAATCCGATAAAGCAAAGAAACTTCAACAAGAATTAAATGCCTTGCAAGCTAAATTAAGTAATGAGCAATTACGGCAAAAATTAGACTTTAAGCAAAAAGAGATAGATTTAGATGAAGAAGGTTTTAATAAGCAACTAAAACAAAATGCGCTCAATTACGAAAAGGAGCTTCAACAGATAAAAGAGTATGAAGACGAGAAGGCCAAAGAGAGAGAAGAAGCAATACTCAAGTTTGGTAAAAATAAAGTACCTCAAAACTTATCTGAATCAAATGTAAAGAATCAGGCAGATGCTATGAAGAATAACGCTTTGTTATCTTTCGAGAAAGCAAATAAGGATACATTAAAAAACCTGACAGATAAATATCAATCTTATGCAGACCAAAGACTTGAGATAGAAAAAAAGTTTAATAAAGATATAGAAGCTTTACAGTCTCAGTTACCAGAAAATATGCTTGCTGATTTAAAATCAAAAATGCTTGATTTATTTGGGAATGGAATTGGCAATGTTGATTTATTAGCACGCCCAATGATTGATGCTGCTGAACTTGTGAAAAAAGGTTGGGAAGATGCAGGCGATGGAATAGCAACTGTTTTCAGCTCTCAATTTGGTATATCAGATTCGAAAGGAAAAGAACATGAGATATTAGTTACTCCAATATTACCCAATGGAGATGTTTTGTCTCCAGACGATCTAAGTAACTATGTAGATAATATATTGTCAGGATCAGAGGATATATTGAAAGCTGATAATCTAGGTATCGTTATTGGCATAACTCTATCCTTCCTGATGCTTTCAGCCAATACGAGAAGTATGATGAGAAGATTGAAAGAATAAATAACATGCGTGATGCTGTCAATGAGTATGAAATTGCAGTATTAAAAGCTAGTCAAGCTGAAAACTCATGGTTTGGAAACGATAGCCTTCGAAACCTAAAAGACTATAAAGAACTACAAGCTAAGATATTTGATTCTTATAGGGATAAAATGCTTGAAGGGCAGGCTATTTATGAAAATAAAGGTTCTGGTGGTTGGTTTACAAACTCTCTCAAATCTGCTGTTGGTTGGGTTAGTAAGATAACATACGGATTCGACTTGCTTAACAAGAAGTACAAAGAAGGTACTACTGCGGCTGTAAATAATCTAAGGATAGAGACTCGAAAAAAGAGTAGTGGTTTTCTCGGTTCCGGCATCGGCGGTAAATCTCAGAAAACAGAAGATCTGCAAACATGGATTAATAAAAACAAGGATCTTTTTAAGGGTTTAGACACTCAATTGTTTGGATCTGATGGTATGCTCAATCAAGAACTAGCAGGTGTCATACTCGAAAAATACGGAGATAAATTAGTAGGGCAGACAAAAGAGACTTTAGAAGAATTAAAGACACTTACAGAGCAATATAATGAATTTAGAGCACAACTAAGAGAATATGTAAGTTCCCTATATGAGCCGTTAGTTGATAATATGGTTGATTCAATATGGGACTGGTTCGATGAAGGTAAAGATGCGCTCGATAGCTTTAAGGATTATGCCAAACAAACATTCAGAGATATAGTCTCTGATATGATAAAGACTATATTGCTTAAGGATGTATTCAAAGACTTCAAAGACAATATCGCAAAACTTTACGAAGAATACTCAAAAGGGAATCTGACTGAGGCTCAATTATCCGAAGCTGTAGCAAAAGAAACCAACTCTGTAATGGATAGGTATAAAACCCAACTTCCTGCAATACAAGGTATGGTAGATACTATCAATAAAAATTTAAAGGATACTACCGGAATAGATTTGAATAAATCAACTAGCTATTCTCAATCTTCATCCAAAGGCAGTTATGAGTCAATAACACAGGATCAGGCGGGAGCTATTGACGGCAGGCTAACCGGCATTCATGAAGTCGATCTTCTTATTCAACAAAATACTTTTCAGTTAGTACTTCTATCCACTGAAAGCAACCAGCTGATTAGAGGCTATAAGGAAGAGTTTATGGCTATACGGAATGTCTTGGTTGAATCGAGGTTTCTATGGGAAGAGATTCGAGATAGCAATAATGAGCTATATGAAATAAAAGATATTTTACAAGAGATAAAGAAGAATACAAAAGGTTTAATAACAAAGTAGTATGATAGGTCAATTATATATTAACGACAAAGATGCTTTTGCTACATGGGGGGCATACCTGGAAGAAGGCAGTGAAAATGTTTTACTATTACCTGCATCGAATAAAGAATACGCTTCGAATAATGCGCGTAGTCAACATGGCAAGCAGGTATTCAGACGTACCCCAAGAAAGTCCGATCGGGATGTTATTCTTTACTTCTGTATCGCTGCATCAAATAGAGACGAATATTTACAAAAATATGAAGCTTTTGTAAATGAGCTTGATTCCGATATGGTAACAATGAAAGTCCCTTCTTTGAAAAAGATATATAAGCTTGATGCATTAAGCTATCAGGATCTGAGCTTCTTTGACTATATCGGAAAGTTTGCAGTAAAATTCAATGAACCCAACCCCAAAGACCGTATATCCCTATGATAAGTAAACTAGAGAACTACAGATATAACCTTTCGTTAATCGGTATTACGATAGATGAGGTATTATTGCTGGATTTGTATCAAAATCTCCCTATTGATGTTCAGACAGGAGCAAAGGTTATATTATTGCCTATCGCAGCAAAGGAGGGTGTTGTTTATGGTATGGATAATATAACAGGCGATCTGGTTCCCTTCAACTTCTCCCGCTCATCTTCTGCTACCTTATTCGACAAGGATAAGAATATGGAGCTTGTAGGAAATAACATTCCACGTATAGACTATGGAAACTATACGGACGATGTTAAGTTGCTTGTGGAAAAGGAAAGTACAAATCTGTTAGTAGATAGTGCTTTGGCTACATCATTACAGGCTGTTTACTATACAGGATTACCAATTATAGATCTAGATTGGTTCAATTATATAAAAACAGGGCGAACAGTTCCTCACATTGACAATGTAGATACATATATTTACAAACGAGGCCCTGTTACATCCGGACTTTCTTATGCTATGTCGGCATTTGTGAGAATGGTAGATAATTCTGTTCCTAATTTCCGACTAAACGAAAGTAATGTAAATGGAGCCCTTTTAATAGATACACAGCCTTTTTCTCCCAAAGCTATAAACAAGTTTATTAAAGATAACATATATAGAGTTTATGGAACAAGATCTGCCACTAGGACGATCACAGGTAATAATGGGATCGTTAAATATAGATCCAATTACGGAGCTGATATAATCACATCGGGTTATCAGTTAGAATCGGGAGATACTGTCACCTCTTATATTCCTACAACGACAACTGCTGCCACACGTGCGGCCGATAAGCTTACGTATACCTTGCCTGCATCATCGGGGATATATCTTAAGACCAATAAGCAAAATACGTTATTGAACAAACCAAAAGGATTGTGGAACATTCACGATGATTTGAACAACGAAGGAATAGAGGCCTTAGCTATTTTCTATGAAGATATAATCATTGGGTTTGACGAACAAACAGCCGTAGAGGAATTCATTATTCCGATCCGTGATAAGAACCAAGTTGTAAAGGCACGCTATGCCCTCAAAGATACAGACATCGAGAAAAACGCCCTAATGAGCGAGCATTATATCGAGATATCTTTTGCATTGGATATTTTCTTTAAGTTCGTACGATCTGATTATATCATCTGGGAAGGTGAAAAGTATATTATTAAGGAAGATTATATACCCGATGAGGTAAATAAATGTAATTACAAATATACGCTTCGTTTCGACCACTGGACGACTTTGTTACAGGACGATACGTTCTATTATATGAACCAAAACCTTGAAGAGGTGGAGTGGTCTTTGATGAGTAATGCAGCTACTCACTTTCAGTTGCTGGCCGATAATGCTAATCGTTATTTCGGCATTAATTCATTTAATGTCGGTACTATTGAATTCACGGAATTGAAAAATATTCGATTCGATAAAGTTTCAATCTGGGATGCAGCGACACAGATAGCAGAGGAATACGGGGGAGAATGGCATCTGACGGGCACAACATTCCATTTGGTAAAAAAATTCTCTTACGGCTCAGAGATCGATTTTGAGAGCGAAGTTTCAGTCGAAAAGATGGAACGTTCGGAAGGTGAAAACTCCGAGAAATATACACGCATTCTTGCATTCGGTTCTACACGTAATATTCCGGCTAATTACAGAGAGACAACACCGGGAGAGGCAGTGGACGCCATCTATCAAAAGCGTTTGCGTATTCCCGCCTCAAAGGGAAAGTTTATTGATATACGACCTAACTTATCACCTGAAGAGATAAAATCGGCTGTCGTTATTTTCGAAAAGGTGTACCCGAAAAGGATAGGTACAATGTCTTCTATTACGACTGTAGAATATACTGATACGGATACCGACACAGGGGTAGTTACGAAATGGAATGCTTACAGGTATAAAGATACAGGCCTGCAATTTAAGGAAGAATACCGACAACCTGGAGTTGAGCTTCGTATTGCCATTCAAAGCGGAAATCTAAATGGAGCAGATTTTGTCGTTAAATTCAATCCGTTAGGTAAGCCGGAAACAGATCCCGACTCTCAGCTATTCGAAATAGTGCGCAATGAAGATTACGGCAAAGCCTTACAGAACAACACCTTAAAGCCTCAAAACGGAGATACATATATCCTTTACGGCTTCAATATACAGCTCGTTTCCGATCAGTACGTGCCCGCAGGAGAACAGGAGTTATATGATACTGCTGTAGAATGGCAGCAAGATATGTTGAAGGATAAATCGGTATTCGAATGTCCTACCATGATACAGCATTTCGCCGATAATGAGATGGATTTGGAGATTGGGCAAAAGGTAAAACTCATACACGACCAATTTGAAGGCGGTTTTCGTTCATCGAGAATACAAGGATACGAAAAGCATCTTTTAAACAAATATCAGGCTACTTATACAGTAGGGGATAATGCTGCTGCTTCATGGGCTAAAAGTGTCGATAACTCGATAAAAGAGCTACAAATTGCAGGTGTTACCTATCAGGCTACAGGTAAGAACGGTGTGTATCTAATCACTCAATTCGATAATACACCTGCAAGCGACTTTAATGCTTACTCTGCAAAGGCGTCAGACGCCAGATACTTGAATAAACAGACAGGCGGGACCGTACAAGGCGACGTCCTTTTTCAGAAGAAAATAAAAGCGAATGAAGTTATCTCGGATCAGTTCGGAAATGAAACATTTACATCAGGTCAGTTCGGAAATGGATTCCGCACATGGTTAGCAGCCAACGGACAATCATACGCTGAATTTGACAATCTGATGGTAAGGCGTGAAATGATTATCAATACACTTACTATTGCAGAAATTAAAAGTGTTGGCGGGCAGATATTACTCTCTCTGGCGAATATGTATTGCAATGCTGTGACAGATGGGGGATCGTACTGGAAATGCTCTTTTGATACTTCAAACGGAACTATTGCTAACCAGTTCGCCGTTGACGATCAGGTGATATGCCGGAAGTTCAACGGTGTTAATATAAAGTACTATTGGGCACGGGTAACATCGGTAGGCACGGATTATATTAATATCTCAAAGACAGATAAGGACGGTGCAGGAGTCCCGGCAGTTAACGACGAAATAATTCAGTTCGGTAACCGTACAAATAGCGCAAGGCGATCGGCTATCATCTTATCTGCTTACGGTTCGGACGCTCCGAGCTTCAAACAATATGCAGGTATAAACTCGTATAACCTGACAGGAAAAGAGGTAACTGTTATTTCTCCATCAGGAAACAAATTTACAGGAGACTTTACTATCCAGTCATCGGGGACAAACGTGACGACAGCTATCACGAATGCACAAAATGCAGCTATCTCTACAGCTGCAACTGACGCAACAAATAAGGTAAGTGCAATCCAGGTGGGAGGCCGGAATCTGTTATTGAATAGCAAGGCAGCAAAGGCCGGGAGCACGTATAACATAGGCACATTCATTTCCAGCAGAGACTTCATCGTGGGCGAAGTGCTGACAGTTACTATCAAGGGAAACATCCCGGGGGATAAACTATTCGGAATTTGGTTTAATGGTGGATTGTATTATGGCGGTCAGATTGCAAAGATTAGCGATGGCCTTTATTCTGCGGTAAAGACTGTTCCGGCTCAGACCAGTAATAGGAATGTGGGGATTTATCTGGTAGGTAACCAGGCTGCAACCGACTCATGGGAGTTTGAGTGGATAAAATTGGAAACAGGTAATAAAAGAACCGATTGGACGGAAGCTCCCGAAGATGTGCAGGCTAGAATAGCTACGGCTCAATCCGCTGCCGATACAGCCAATGCAGGGTTATTGTCAAAGGTCGCCTATTCAGAGTATAATGCGCAAATGCAGATCCTGGATACCCGGATATCATCGAAGGTAAGCCAGACTGATTTTAATAGCTTAGGAGATAGGGTATCTTCTACCGAAAGCAGCATCACACAACAGGCGGGGCAAATATCGAGTGTTGTTGAAAAAGTGAACGTATTAGACCAGAAAGGTATTAATCGTTTTATAAGAATAGGTTGGGTAAGCGGGGGCTGGTCTCCTATCATCGGGTCTGTCTTAATAGCACAAACCAACTCTACCCGTATTCGACCAAATACGGATGCCTTTCTGGCTGCATTATCAAATGCGCTATATTCATTCAAAAATGATAATAGCACATATCAGGCAGTTATTTACGAGTTAGACAAGAACAAGAAATTAATAAAAAATCACGGATGGGTAGACGGTAATTACCAGTTTACGACACTTTCGACAACAGCTTATTTTGCGTTTTTAGGTAGGAAAAGGACAGATGCAAACATATCTGCTTCTGATATATGGAGCTTTACATGTAAACTAGAGCAAGGTGACTTTACCGATTATTCCGTAGCCCCCGAAGACATGAGTTATCTGGTTAACAACGCCCAAACGACTGCTGACAGTAAAACTCGCACATACTATCAAGATGCACAACCTACAGCTCCGAGTGGGGGATTCTCGGTAGGGGACATCTGGCAGAAGGTGACTTATACAGATACAACAGGCGTTGTGAACATGGATTCATCGAAAAATGTTTGTCGGTTTGAGTATCGTTGGAACGGCACAACGTGGGTACAGATCAATTTCAATGTATCAGGATCGTATGTAACTCAGACAAACGACTCTATATCGTCATTGGTTACCAAAACAGGCATTAACGGTTTGGGGACAGGAGAAACCCTTAAATCTTTGATAGATCAGACACCTGATAAAATAACTCTTGCTGTTTCGCAAATACAGGTAGGCGGACGTAACTTTTTAAAAAGAAGTGCTAATTACGATACATCATATTGGCAAACAAAAGGAACGGTATCGTTATTAACAGATATCTATAATGGATGTCGTATTTACTCAACTTCTACTGCATGGTCTGCATACGCATATAAGCTAACAGATACAAGTCTTTTGGCTGATACTGATTATATGCTTAGTTTTTATCTGAAAATAGATGGCAGCGCATCTTCTGTTAGTGGTAGTCTCTGGGCTTACGGCCTACCTAATGCAATATTGATATCAGCCATATCAGCTTTACCGAACATATGGACTCGTCTATCGGTTCCCGTAAGATTAAATAAGAGTGATACAAGTGGATTGAGGCTTGAGTTAAGTGCGGGATTACCTGCCGGAGTAAAGCTGCTTATATGTGGTATGAAATTAGAGGAAGGAAATAAAGCTACTGCTTGGACGGAAGCCCCCGAAGACACCCAATCGCAAATAGACGGTAAGACTACTTTGGCTGAGGTTGCAAGTTCTTTGAGTATTGCCGCCAATAAAATAACGTTATCTTCTAAAACCATAGAACTGAAAGGAGATACTATTGCAGACGCAATAGAAGCCGGACAACTAAATGTGGGTAATGGAAAGTTTAAGGTAGATCCTAACGGCGATTTTACATCAAAGAATGCTAATATTGAGGGTGCGTTGAGGGTATCGGGAAATAATCAGATTACCGTTGCGGATGCAAACGGTAATACACGTGTTACCATAAAGCCGACAGACATAACCTCTATCGCAAATATAGGAGGATATGAAACTTCAGAGTTTGTAAATATAGGCGGTGCGTCCGCTAGTAGGTCAATCCAAAATGAGACAAATGTATGGTATGGGCGTACATTTACGCTTGCAGCCGGAAAAGTGTATGATCTGGTTATCCCTGCAATTAGCATATCGGCCACAGTAAATACAATAGGTGGTACTACAACAGTATATGCCAGAACAGTGATCAGACTCCGGAATACAACAACGTATGCGTCATACGATATCGCATCAATTGAAGCTTCGCCGAGAGACTTTGGAGGAACTGTATTTGAGTCTGCCAGGCTGAATGGTGTAGTTGCGGGCAATTGGCGAATAGAGATTGAGATGATGGCTATAACGGATGCCTACTTTACGGGTACTGCATCTTTTAATCTAACATATGGATCTGTGATACAGGTTATACCATTAAGTCAATTTACAGAAATGGGGTTGAATGGATTCCTTACAGCAATAAGCAGCAATAAGTATCTCCATATTACAACCGATGGCGTATTTTTGAGGATGGGCGTAAATATACTTAGAATAACAGAAACAGGAGGGATTCAGAAGTCAGTAAATGGGGGATCGTCCTGGTCGAGTCTGTAATAAAAAAAGCTACTTTAAAAAAGTAGCTTTTTTTATTTATTTTAATCGGTTGGCCCAGGCGCATAATACCAATATCGCCAACCTATATTCTCTCCCCATCGTTGACTGCCATCCTTAAAATACGGGTAACTCTTTATCTCCATCAGTGCAGATTTATAAGCATCTGAAATACCTCCATCTGAAGCAATAAATGGTTCTCCATCGTTTACAATCCACCATGATTTAGTCTTAAAAGACATCTGGTCGGTTGCGTCCATCAATGTATAAACCCTTTCTACCTGTTTTACTTCATCGGTATTAGAGACTTTTAGTGTATCAGGAGCTCCGTAAACATAGACATAAAAAGTAACCTTTAAACCTTCCTCTATATTAGACACATCGTCAAGGCTTAATTTTATACCGAAAACAGAACGTTGCATGTTTATTGCGGGATCGTCGGAGTTACTGCCATTGTATTCTGTAACCTCTCCATAATAACGATCGAGATTAGGTATCTTATAATCTAAAGGCTCTAACTGTGAAGAGTCACTTTCTTTTGTTGACTTCTTGTTAGATCCTGCGATGGTAGTTGTACTTTGATTAAGCAACGTCATGGCTCTTGTGTCGTCCAACGTGAATGTATTTGTCAACTGAACACCAGCTGTACCGCCAAGAGAGAAAGGCTTGAGATATCCGTTTCCGTCCTTGCCTACCTTTGTTTTACCATCAACTACTACAGATGAGACGATCTTATATTCGGCATCTCGTGGCAGTTCGAGTTTTATCTTGCTAAAATCATCGAAAAGGCCATAAGCGTAAGGGCTATATTTTACTAAGCTACCTGCTTTAATTCCTTTATAAATCTGAACACCGATCAGATTATTAACACCTGTGGGTGCTGCATTGGTGTTGAACTTATAGGTGATAGTTCTTTCTTTCGCAACAGGTACGGGATCATTGCCACTATCGCCACAAGCGATAAGTAAAGGCAAACAAAATAAAATAAGTAATAGTTTATTCATAAT
>NZ_JAIXHZ010000115.1:0-6657 GCF_043392705.1 Dysgonomonas sp. Shenzhen-Wh21 | reverse complement strand
GTCTATCTAAACTCGAATTTCCAATCATATTTTGTCTGTACCTTCTAAATATATTTCTAGGCTGAGTCTGTTTTAAACTATTATCATAGCCTAATTCGATTATAATCTGTAAAAAAATATCATTTATTTCTTCTTCTGTCTTAACTAGCGTGATATTATCTATTGTATTTCGGATGGTTTCGGATGTAAGTGATTTATTGTTTAGTAGATCTTCCCACGTTTTATAATCGTATGTATCTTTGCCGACTTGATGTAAACGATCAATTAGTAATCGATAAATCAGACCTGGTTTTGAGGGGTAAGATGGGTGTAATCGTTCTATTAATTTTGCAATTTCTGCGAATACATCATTTGAATATTTTTTTTCAGATAAATCTGTAATTATAAATTGGATATTGCTAGGTAATTTAGATATACTTAATTCTTCACTTATCTTTTTTTCCAGTTTTTCAATTTCTCCAGACGATAAATCTCCGATTGCTATTTTATCAAGCTTTAATCCTAAATTTTCGTCACTTAGTTTTAAATCAAAGCCTTTAACTGTTATTAAATTTATATTACTAATTCGAGTTGAATCAAATTTGTCATTCTGAGAACTTAATATAAGTTTTCCTAAAATAGAATTAGAGGATCCATTTTTTAGTTTTTTTCTATTAATTAAATCGCTTGCCTTTAAAACAGCATCTGTAGTTTTTATTTGATTGAATTCAAATCTTGCATTTTGAGCATCTAGGGAATCCGAAATTATAACATCCTCGTGATATTCTATAATTATCGCAAAATTTCGAGCTTCTGCAATATCATCTATAACTCTATATAATGCCCAATGATATTGAAAATCATATTTGTCAAATGTATATGAACCTGCTTTTTCTCTTTGGGGCGCATTTAGTGGGTTTTCCATATGAATTAAAATCTAGACAACTCAAAATTAACAATTATTTGATATAATCAATTAATATTAAATAGAAAATAATAGAACCTCTACTTTTCTTACTTAACACAAAGAGGATAAAATTTGAAGATGGTATATAAAACATACTTTCCTCAAAAAATATCCTCCTTAATAATTGTAATCGATAGTTACAACAAATTCTTCATCGCTTCATCTATCTGACTATTTTCAAAGCTATCTAAATAAATTTGAGTAACTTTTTCTGAACTATGCCCCAATGATTCAGAAATAATAGAAGTGTTCACTCCACTACGTTTTAATACTGTTGCATAGGTGTGGCGTGCCACATAGGTTGTAATATCAATAGGTAAATTTAATTCCGTTCCTATCTCTTTAAGACACTTATTGACCTTTGCTAAAACTTTGTGAATACGGTTAGCCTTTTGTACTTCTGTTTTATGGAAATCTGATAGAACAGGAAATAAGTAACAGTTATCTGACTTATATTTGTCTATAATATGCAAGGCTTTCTCTTGCATTGGAAGTTTAATAAGTTTCTTCGTCTTTTTTCGATTGTATATTAACCTCTTGTCAATTATATTATCAGCCTTTAGATAAGCCATATCAACGAAATTAATGCCACCAGATAAATAAGAAAAGTAGAATAAATCAATTGCTAATTGGGAATAATCGCTCTCTACTTTGTGATTGATTATAAGTTCTATATCCGCTTTTGTTATCGCTCGTTTAACTGTTCCTTTCCGAAGTTTAGATACTTTATATGCTTTAAAAGGGTAATAATCTGATTTAACGATATTCTCGCTAATTGCCTTATTAAATAAAGTCCTTAGTGTTCTGAAACGGACACCAATCGAATTATCTGCTAATCCTTTAGTTCTTAAATATGCCTCATATCGCTTTAGCCAATTAATATCAATCTCTGAAAAGTAAATATCCAGATGCATATTAAAATTTAATAAGGATGCTTTCAATTCTTTATAAGTAGATGCATACTTTAATCTACCTTCTCCCTGTAAACGATTTATTTCCGAATCGAATAATTGTTCTACTGTTTTTTTTAAAGAAGGCTCTTTAACTCGCTCTATTACTTTGGTTGCCGTAAATTCTTTATTCTCGGTTTTAAAATCTAATATACTTCCTGATAAATCTTTAATATTATCAGATATCAATGTTTGAATTTGCTCTTTATTGGGACAATTTTTGCGTGGTTTATTCTTATCAAAGTCCCAAAATTGAGGATGAATTGAAATACCTAGGCTTTTGTATTTCTTTTTGTTGTCTTTGCAGACACGAATCATTAGAGGGTGTTCTCCATTTGCTAAAGTTTTTGACTTGAATAACACCACATTAACTGTTGCGTTCATTGGTTAAACTGGTTTAACTCTTGGTTTAACTCATAGGTTTAAAACCATGTTAAAACAGTCATATTTCAAAAAAAGAAAAGCACCTACATTTCCGTAAGTGCTTTATTATTAAGTGGTCCCACCTGGGCTTGAACCAGGGACCCCCTGATTATGAGTCAGATGCTCTAACCAACTGAGCTATAGGACCTGATTTTCGGAGGTTATCCCGAAATCGGATGCAATATTACTGCTTTTTAGTGAGACTAGCAAGTTTTTGAGTAAAAAACTACCAGAAGATTTATCTCTCAAACCACGATAAAAACTAAGAAACTTTGTATCAACGTGATAAAATTGAACTACAAAAATATTTGTTTGTAATTTTTTTACTATCGGAGAAAAGATAAGCCGCTAAACAACAAACAAGCCACTATAAATATATAAAATAGTACTACTGTCCCCTTTGTTTCTCCTAATGCAAAGAAATGAGATAATAGGAATGATCCCACTCCCATAAAAATATACAGACTCACTTGCGGTGTTATATTTATAAAGATAGAGAATAATAAAGATAAGACTGTGAAAAATATCAATAACGATAAATATGCCCTTATCTTTATTTTATCCTTATGCCTGTTAAGGAAATTATCTCCAATGATAATACTCAAAAAAAGAATTATAAAAATAAGAGAAACCCATATAGCAATATCAAAACGCAGAAAAGGAAACATGACTAACTGTTGAGAACTGCTATAATGTAGAAAAGGAGAAAGAAATTCGTTTAGATTATCCGTAAGAAGATAAAAAGAGAATGTAGGGAAATATACTATAAAGACTCCCAAAAAGGATGCTAACAAGGATCTAAAACTAAAACACCTCATTATTACAAGGGCAATCCATGTTAATGGAACAAAAAGTAATAAAAGAGGCGTAAACAGGCTTCCTAAAGAAAGCATAAACGCTATTTTAAATGCAGCAACAGATCTTTCGGAGTGATTATAAGAGGCGAATAATATAGATACTGTAAAAAGCATGAATAATACCCCAATATACGCTGGAGATATCCACACCAACGAAGGATGACAGCTAAACAGTAAAATTATAATAGCGGGAGGCAACAGAGTCCGCCGCCTTATCAGTACAAAATCAGTATTGATATGAGCAGTCAATACAGCCATTGCAGATACAATAATACTACTACCTGCCAATGAATATAATGGATTACCCGAAAAGAAATCGAGCAGTTGCCAAAGATACCCTCCTTCCATATTTGAAGGCATAGCATTTGATGATACTACAAATGCTATCCTCATACATACTGCAAAAATAATAGAGATTATAAGAAATCCCTTCCCTTCCGCAATATGACTTTTATAAAATCTAGGAATAACTGCCATTTTATTTGAGATCGAAACCTATATCTTTCCTATAGTATTTTTTATCATAAGATATTACATCTGCATTCTTGAAGGATAGAGACAAGGCTTCATTCTTGGTTTCTCCATATGAGCTTATTGCAATAACACGTCCTCCGTTTGTCAGCACCTTATTATTTTCAAGCTTTGTTCCGGCATGAAATAAGATACTATCTTTTACCTTATCCAAACCCGACATTTCTTTATTCTTCTCATAGTCTCCCGGATAACCGCCCGATACAAGCATCACGGTAACAGCATAACGACTATCTATTTCCAGCAATTTACTCTCTAATGTACCTGTTGCAACCCCTTCTAACAAAGAAACAAAATCAGACTTTATCCGCAACATGACAACTTCAGTTTCAGGATCACCCATACGTACGTTATATTCAATTACCATAGGTTCTCCTTTGACCTCTATTAAGCCTAAGAAAATAAATCCTTTATATATAATTTTATCCTTTTTCAGCCCCTCTATTGTTGGAATAACAATGCGGTCTTCTACTTTTTTCATGAATACATCGTCAGCAAACGATACCGGCGACACAGCACCCATTCCTCCGGTATTCAGCCCCGTATCTCCTTCGCCAATTCGTTTATAATCTTTGGCTACAGGTAGTATTTTATATGAATCTCCATCCGTTAATACAAATACAGAACATTCTATTCCCGACAAAAACTCTTCTATAACAACAGTTTTACTAGCATCGCCAAACATCCCCGAAAGCATTTCTTTTAGCTCTTGTTTCGCTTCCTCTATATCACTTATTATAAGTACGCCTTTCCCGGCGGCTAATCCATCTGCCTTCAACACATACGGAGCCTCTAGCTCTTCTAAAAATAAATAAGCTTCGTCCAATTCATCTAATGTAAAGCTTTTATATCTGGCTGTGGGAATATTATGACGCATCATAAATTGCTTAGCAAAATCCTTGCTCCCTTCAAGCTGTGCTCCTATCTTAGAGGGGCCTATAACAGGAATATCTTTAATATCATCATCATTGACGAAGAAATCGTATATTCCTCTTACAAGAGGCTCTTCGGGACCTACAACAACCATATCTATATTATTATCTAAAACAAATTGTTTTATCTTAGGAAAATCAGTGGGCGATAAGTTTACATTTACAGCTATTTCATGAGTTCCTGCATTGCCGGGAGCCACATAAAGTTTCTGAACCTTATTGCTTTGCCTAATCTTCCATGCTAATGCATTTTCACGACCTCCGTTTCCTAATAATAATATATTCATAATTAAAAAGATAATATTTTGTTGTATTCTTAGCTAGATTCACTTAATAATAGGTGTCTCAACACAAGAAGAGTACCATGACACGTTAATTATTTGAGCAGCAAAGATACATGATTATTTTCTTAACATGAAATCAGAAATATTTATTGTAAGTTTGTACCCCTAAAAAAATGAAAATAGAAAGAATGCAAGAGGAAAAAGGAATCTTTAAGAGAGCAGAGCTATTACTGGGTGACAAATTGATGAACAAGATCTCTTCGGTAAGAGTTATTTTATTCGGCGTAGGAGGAGTTGGTAGTTGGTGTGCCGAAAGCCTGATTCGATCGGGAATAAGACATCTTACCATTGTAGATTCCGATAAAGTTTGTGAGACAAATATAAACAGACAACTTATGGCTACAACAAAAACGATTGGGCAACGTAAGGTGGAAGTATTAAAGTCTCGTTTGCTCGACATCAACCCCGATGCTGAAATAGAAATTATAGTTCAGGTATACAGCGAAGAAACTTCTGATTCTTTCAACCTTCAATCTTACGACTATATAATTGATGCAATAGATAGTCTGAAACATAAGGTACATTTAATTCGCACAGCAACACGAACTAAAGCAAAATTATTTTCTTCGATGGGTGCTGCCTTAAAAATGGATCCAACCCGAATTAAAGTTGCCGAATTTTGGAATGTAAAAGGCTGTCCGCTCGCTGCAGCCCTTCGTCGAAAAATGAAACAAGGAGAAAAACCGTGGAAAAAATTCAAATGTGTATATAGTGACGAAGTTTTAGAGAACAAAGGCCTGAAGTATGAACATGATGAGTCAAAGAGTTCAGAATTGCTAAAACAAGACAATCCGAGTGTGAAAGCTCAAACCAATGGTACGCTGGTTCATATCACAGCTACATTTGGCTTCACCCTAGCAGGACTTGTTATTCAAGATATCTGCAAAGAATAATTTCAGAGAACACTATAAAATCAGTATTATTTCTCATATTTGTAGTAATAAATTTAAATAAAACTACAATGAATGAATTAATTATTGATTACAATACGCCTTCTTCCACTAAGAAAACTATAAATATCATAACAGGTATTTATTTAACAGGATTTGCTCTTTATTTCTGTATTACAGAGGGGATTTCCGGTGGTTATGGTATATTATTTTTCAGTGCGCTTATAGCCTTTATTCTTGCTGCCATACTATTATTAAGCAACACCCTATGGGTTTCGGGAGCTATACTTTCAATCGATAACAATACAGTTAAACCGAATATCTCGGGACAGAGTAAATCTCCAATAGATTGGACAAATGTAAGTAGTTTAAATATTGGTATCAGCTACATTACTTTCTCTCTGAATGGAGGCCAGAAACAAAGAAAAATAGATCTCGTTACTTTAAAATACGATGATGTAAAAAGAGTAAAAAGCAAACTAGTAGAAATTTGCGAATACAAAAATATCCCTTATCAGAATGATTAAAATCTCCTTCTTATAATAAGACAAGACATACTATATAAATGAAATACCCTTTAGATACTCCAGACCTAAAGGGTATTTTTATGTATATTCTAATATTAAGAGCGGTGATTAAATATATCTACTAACTACATACTTCTTGTATCTTTCTATTATCCTTTGTAGCTTGGATTGTATCAATAACAAAAGTCCGCATACAGTTTCATGTATACGGACTTTGCTTAAAACGGCGGTAACCTACTCTCCCACTTTTACGCAGT
>NZ_JAIXHZ010000114.1:0-9561 GCF_043392705.1 Dysgonomonas sp. Shenzhen-Wh21 | reverse complement strand
AGAATTTCAGTCAAGGATAGATTTTTCCGAATTGAGCCAAAGTGTTCAGGAGATAAAAAATGAAATTGGGCGTGTTGTTGTTGGACAGCATCAACTGATAGAGCAGATGATAATTGCTATCTTGGCAAATGGTCATGTATTGGTAGAAGGGGTTCCCGGTGTTGCTAAAACTTTATCAGCAAAACTTCTGGCAAAGACTATCGATGTTGCTTTCAGTCGTATACAGTTTACGCCCGATCTTATGCCTTCGGACGTCTTGGGTACAAGTATTTTTCTTCCGGGGTCTGCCAAATTTGAATTTAAGAAAGGGCCTATTTTTTCGAATATTGTGCTGATTGATGAAATAAACCGATCTCCTGCAAAGACTCAGGCTGCGCTTTTTGAGGTGATGGAAGAACGTCAGGTTACAAATGATGGAACAACATATAAAATGAGCTATCCATTTCTTGTAATGGCTACTCAAAACCCGATAGAGCAGGAGGGGACATATCGTTTGCCCGAGGCTCAATTAGATCGTTTCTTATTCAAAATCGTAGTCGATTATCCGAATATTGTAGATGAGATAAATATCTTGGACAGGCAAAACCGAGGTGAATTATCTCCTGAGATAGGTATTCGTCCGGTTCTGACGGCTGAGAAATTAAACTCTTTGCGCTCAGCGGTAGATAAAGTGCTGGTTGAACATCAGCTATTAGAATATATCGCTCAGATTGTATCTGCTACACGTCAGAGCCCATGGATAACCCTTGGGGCTTCGCCTCGTGCATCGCTTGCAATACTGAATGCCTCTAAAGCAATGGCAGCCATACGAGGACGTGATTTTATAACGCCTGACGATATCAAGGAAGTTGCTGTGCCTGTACTTAGACACAGAATTTTATTAACACCCGAAAAAGAAATGGACGGTACATCTACCGATACAATTATATGTCAACTGATAGACAAAGTGGAAGTTCCCCGATAAAATGGTTCTTTAAGAGTTTCTATCTCTCAAACCGTTTTTTCTTCACGCTGGCTTTATGTGTGTTGGGATACTTCGTATCTTATATTTTCGAGGTCTCACTTTTTATCATGACTGTGGTGATGAGCGTGTTGGCTGTATTCTTATTGTTGGATACCTTTACTCTTTATCGGCAGACAAGAGGTATACAAGCTTTTCGTAATTGTCCCGAACGGTTATCGAACGGTGATGTAAACACAATATCACTTTCGGTATCCAATAAATATCCATTCAGGGTTGCGATCAAAATCATTGAAGAGGTGCCTTTTCAGTTTCAAAAAAGAGATCTGACCTTTAGTACTTCGATAGGTGTACGCAAATCGGAAGTTTTGTACTACGATCTTCGTCCCACCGAAAGAGGAGTGTATCAATTTGGAGCAATAAACGTTTATGTGGCGGGACTCTTGGGGCTTGTTACACGACGTTATATATTCGACGAGAATAAGGATGTTGCCGTATATCCGTCTTTCCTCGAAATGCACAAGTATGAATTATTGGCGGCATCGCATCGTCTTACAGACTATGGTATTAAGAAAATACGACGCATCGGGCATGCTACTGAATTTGATCATATTAAACATTATGTATTGGGTGACGATCCTCGTACAATCAACTACAAGGCAACGGCACGTATGAGCCAGCTGATGGTAAATACCTATCAGGAAGAGAAATCACAACCTGTATATTGCTTGATCGACAAAGGGCGTACTATGAAAATGCCATTCAACGGGTTGACACTGTTGGATTATGCAATCAATACTACATTGATGGTAAGTACCACAGCTCTGAATAAAGGTGATAAAGCCGGACTCATAACCTTCTCTAAGAATGTGGATGAAATACTACCGGCAGATAGGCAACGCCGTCAGCGAGTAAAGATTTTGGAAACGTTATATGCGCAGAAAACAGATTTTAAGGAGTCTGATTATGAACGATTGTATGCTACTGTTCGTCGTAAATTGTCGCAACGCAGTCTGATTGTTTTGTTTACAAACTTTGAGACTATAAATGGAATGCGCCGCCAGTTGAAATATCTCACTCACATGGCCAAAGATCATTTGGTGTTGGTTGCATTTTTCTTGAATTCAGAATTTAACGAGGTGCTGGAGTCTTCTCCTGCAGGATTGGAAGATATATTCAGAAAAGGGATGGCCGAAAAGCTATGGAATGATAAATACCTGATCGTAAAAGAACTCAATAGATATGGAATTCATACGATTCTCTCAAAGCCTGAAAACCTTACTATCGATTCTATAAATAAATATCTTGAATTCAAATCAAGAGGATTAATTTAATCTTCTTCAATATTAGTGCCAGATAAAACCTTTCTAGAAACTCTAAATTATACCCACATCAGGTCGCTCATTATACCATCGGATATAAAGATTCCTTGTCGGGTTAATTTTAAGATATTATCCTTTTCGGTTAAGAACCCTTGATCGAGATATTTTCGTGCGTTTTTCAAGCAGAATGCTTTCATTTTAGTGCCAAAAAGGGATTCCAGTTCAGACAGATTTACTCCCCATTTGGTACGCATACCTGTTAAAATAAAATCGTTGTATCTTGTGTTTTCATCTAATGCCTCAATTTCAAGATTTGGATTTTCAGCCCTTATCCCTTCTATATACTTTGATATAGAGGCAACGTTCCACGAGCGGTTTTGTCCATCGTAAGAGTGGGCAGCAGGACCTAGTCCCAGGTACTTTTTTCCAAGCCAATACGAGCTGTTATGTTTTGAGTATAATCCGCGACGAGCAAAATTAGAGATCTCATAATGATCAAATCCTGCAGCGGTAAGTTGCTCTATCATTCGTGAAAACATGTCTACACTCAGGTCTTCATCAACAGGATTTACGTCTCCCATTTTGAATAAGCGATAGAGCCTTGTGCCCTGTTCATAGATCAAATGATAAGATGAAATATGCTGTACATCGAGAGCAATTGCTTCTTCGAGGTTTCTTTCCCAAATCTGCATTGTCTGGTTCGGCAAACCATACATGAGGTCTATACTGATATTATCATAGCCTAACGATTGGCACATTCTGACAGCTTCTTTTGCTTTATCGGCAGAATGCCTGCGCTTCAGGAATTTGAGCTCTTCATCGTCAAAACTTTGAATTCCAATGCTCAGGCGATTGAATGGTAATTTTTCTTTAAGGGTTGCTAAATACTGAGGTGAGAGATCATCGGGATTAGCTTCCATTGTTATCTCAGCATCGGGTGCTATCCGAAATTCATGGTGTAAAGTTTCAAATATACGGAGGAAGTCACTCTCAGATAACTGAGATGGAGTACCTCCTCCAAAATATACTGTCTTTACATCTTCCTCTCCAATGTAGTTTTTACGTAGCTTTATCTCTTCACAAAGAGCCGAAACATAGTCATACTTCGGAGACATATCTGTGCGTGTGTAGAAGTCACAATATATGCACCTTGTCTTACAAAAAGGAACATGAATATAAATTCCGGCCATTGCGTAATTTTAAGCTATTAGAAAGAATTAGTTAGTTGTTGCTAAACATTCTATTCTTTATACATTTTGTCGATAATATCTTTGTATTTTTCTGCTACAAATTTACGCTTTATTTTGAGTGTATTGGTTAATTCACCACCTTCCATCGTAAATGGCTCGGCCAGCAACCTGTATTTTTTTATCTTTTCGTATGGCGCAAAATGAGCTTGCAAGAGTTCTATGCGTCCGTCGAGCATACGGAGAATGTCTACATTAGAAAACAAGTCCTCTACTTTGTCATATTTTATTTGGTGCTCATTTGCATACTCTTCCAGTGCTTTATAATCGGGAACAATAAGAGCACTCACAAATTTACGCTCGTCGGCTATAACTGCAATCATATCGATAAACTTGTCTTCGGCTACGCGTGTCTCTATAGCTTGAGGTGCGATATATTTTCCGTTAGCTGTCTTAAACAGGTCTTTGATACGTTCGGTAATGTACAATACTCCGTTTTCCAATTTTCCTGCATCTCCCGTCCGGAAGAAGCCGTCTTCGGTGAAAACTTTAGTTGTTTCTTCTGGTTTGTTGTAGTATTCTCGCATCACGGTTTTTCCTTTCACAAGAATCTCGTTGTTTGTCTCATCAATCCTAACCTCAACTTCCGGCATTACGCTGCCAATAGACCCAATAACAAATTCTTTGTTAGGATAGAAGCTTACAGTTGCAGTTGTTTCAGTAAGACCATAACCCACAATTATTGGAATATTTACCGACTGTAAAAACTCAATGATTGAATCAGATAATGGAGCTCCTGCACAAGGGAATATGTTTCCCTTCTCGATACCGATAACCAGCTTAAGAACGAAAAATATAGTATTGTTATATAGAGCAAATTTAATACGAGTACCAAGCGGGGCTCGTAGATTTTTATTTTTAAAGTCCAAATTATATCTTTTCCCTGTCTTGATGGCATCGGTATATAGCCATTTCATCAGACCTTTGGAACTGGATATTTTTTCGTGAACGCCTGCATATACTTTTTCCCAGAATCGGGGAACACTACACATGATAGTCGGATGAACTTGCTTTATTGATTTTTGTATTTCCTTTGCATCTTGATTGATAGCAATGGTCATACCCTTATGGATAGCGTAATATGTCCACGCCCGTTCAAATATATGCGCCAAAGGAAGGAAATTCATAGACAGGTCTTTATTCGAAGTCATAGGCAGACGCATGTCGTGAATACGGAAAACCTGAGAGAAACACGAATGTGGTAATACTACTCCTTTCGGTTCGCCGGTTGTACCTGAAGTATATATAATACAAGCTATATCATCTTCTCTTCTCGATTTAAGGCGTACTCGCACGATAACTTCTGTGTGCGAATTTTCACCGGTAGCGATAAAATCATCAAAATAGACAGAAGTCTTATCATCGGGATGAAATTTCACATTATTATCGAATACAACAATTTTCTTTAAAGCAGGCGAATTTTGTTGCACTTTAAATGCATTATTATATTGGAACTGCTCTCCGGCGAACAGTAACTGTATACTGGCATCCTTTACGATATATTCTACTTGCGACGGTGATGATGTTGCATAGATAGGTACCGAAATGCAACGATTGGCAAAAGTACCGAAATCCGCAAAAAGATATTGTGGCATGTTCTGAGAATACACAGCGATCCTAGAGCCTTCTTCTACACCCATTTCAGCCATTGCCCAGGCTGTTTTCATTACATTGTCCGAAAACTTATTCCATGAAATATTCTTCCATTTTTTTTCATACGGGTTTCTATATTTCAGAGCTGTTCTCTTACCATACCTGATAGCCTGACGATGTACCAATATAGACAGATGATAATAATTCATTTGGACTTCCTTTTTTATTTATTATTATCACAAAGGTAATTTATAATATTAAAAAATGATTATTTAATTTCACTTTTTATAGTTGCTTAGGCATCTATTGTAGCTACTATCAGGGGATTAGGTAATGTGTCTTGACGAGTAAAAATATGGAATTAACTAGCAGGGTATAAAATACAACTCATGATTTATTTTTACTACTTTTGTAGCCAACTAAATATATCTATATGGCAGGGAGTGGAATGAAGAGCTTAGCAAAAGATACTGCAATCTATGGATTGAGTAGTATTGTTGGCCGCATATTTAATTGGTTACTTGTTCCTTTACACACATATATTTTTACTGATACTATCGAGTATGGCAAGGTAAGCTATATATACGGCTACACGGCGTTATTCATGGTTTTGCTGACTTACGGCATGGAAACGGGATTTTTCCGCTTTATGAACAAGAAAGAAGAGAATCCTGATAAAGTATATGCTACATCTTTAATCTCATTAGCTACAACATCTCTGCTGTTTATTTTATTCTGTTTTTCCTTCATCAATCCTATTTCGTCATGGATGGAATATACCGATCACAAGGAACATATCTGGATGATGGCTATTGTAGTGGCACTGGACGCTTTTATGACAATCCCTTTTGCTTATTTGCGTTATCAGAAAAGACCGATTCGGTTTGCTACATTGAAGCTTACGTTTATAGGGTTTAATATATTCTTCAATCTTCTGTTTTTGGTCGTATGTCCTTGGCTATACAAAAACTATCCGGACCTGGCTATTAATAAGTTCTTTCATCCCGAGATCGGTATCGGATACATCTTTTTGGCAAACTTGCTGTCTAGCTTGGTGGTATTGATACTATTGATACCGACAACAATGAAGAATGTGAAGCTCCAATTTGATAATGCTCTGATCAGACGTATGCTGATATACTCATTCCCTCTCTTAATATTGGGGCTGGCAGGAGTTATAAATCAGACTGTAGCGCAATTAACTTATCCTTTTCTGTTCGATAATCCCGATGAAGCTTTCAGCCAATTAGGTATATACAATGCTTGCCTTAAGATAACGGTTATTATAACAATGTTTACACAGGCATTCCGGTATGCTTACGAGCCCTTCTTCTTTAGCAAGGATAGGGAGAACAGCAGTACAAAACCGTATGCCGATGCTATGAAGTATTTTGTAATATTTGCTTTACTCGTTTTTCTGGCTGTGATGTTTTATCTTGATATATTGAAGTATATAGTCAGCAAAAACTATACAGTAGGTACAGTCATTGTTCCTATTGCCATGATGGGTGAAATATTTTTTGGGATGTACTTCAATCTTTCGGTATGGTATAAGCTAACCGATAAGACAAAATACGGAGCCTATTTTTCTGTATTCGGATGTATCCTTCAGGTTGCGATCAATATCATCTTTGTCCCTGTTTATGGCTATATTGCCAGTGCATGGGCTACGCTGATTTGTAATCTGATTATTATGAGTATATCTTATTTTATAGGACAAAAATATTATCCGATAAGATACGACCTAAAGCGCATTTTCTTATACTTTGCTTTGGCTGTCGTATTTTACATTGCGGCCATGTATCCACAGATAGATAACGAAATCTTACGACTGGCATATCGTACGGTATTCCTTGTTATATTTACGGCGGTTATAATAAAGAAAGATTTGCCATTAAAAGAGATTCCTGTCATCAGTAAATATATTAGCAACAATAAAAGAAATAAGTGACACTTTCTTATTTCATCGTGTTGTGAAAGTTAAATATAATTATCTGTATATAAATGGGATGTATGCTGTGTGAAGAATAAAAGGTTACACTTTAAAAAAGTGGGTAAAAGCTGTTACTTTTGTCACCTTTTAGCTGTATCTTTCAGCCAGCCAGTAAATTATATAGGTATGACTGAAGAGCTATTTAATTACCAAACATATCATTAATTAATAATAACTAAAACGATGAGAAAACTATTTTTAATATTAGCAATTTTCCTTACTGTTGCCGGAGTAAAGGCTGACGAGGGAATGTGGCTATTAAAAGAACTCAACAGGCAGAGTGCTGCCCGCATGAAAGAGTTGGGATTTAAGTTCCCTATTGATAGCATATACAGTGAGACTAACCCTTCGCTGAAAGATGCTGTAGTTATTTTTGGTAGAGGCTGTACCGGAGTATCGGTATCTCGTCAAGGGTTGATATTCACCAACCATCACTGCGGATACGATGCAATACAAAAGCTTAGTTCTGTAGATCATGATTATTTGAAAGACGGTTTTGTAAGCCAGTCATTTCAGGAAGAATTACCAGCAGAAGGTTTGACTGTTGCTTTCTTACAAAAGACCGAAGACATTACAGATTTTGTAACCTCCACACTATTATCTACTGACAGCGAGAATGTACGTGAAGAAAAAATAGACTCTTTGTCGCAAGTATATCTTGAAAAGTATAAAGACAATAAGTTTCTTAGAGCGCAAGTAATACCTTTTTATACACACAACAAATACTATGTTGTTGTATACGAAGTATTCAGAGACGTAAGACTTGTATTTACTCCTCCATCTTCTGTAGGAAAATTTGGTGGTGAAACAGACAACTGGATGTGGCCTCGCCATACCGGCGACTTCTCTGTATTCCGCGTTTATGCTAACAAAGACAATGGTGCAGCAGAATATAGTGCAGATAATGTACCTTACAAACCTAAATATTCAGTTCCTGTTTCTCTAAAGGGCTACAAAGAGAACGACTATGCCATGACGATTGGATATCCGGGAAGTACCGAACGCTATATGACATCGTGGGGTATCAACCAAATGGTAGAATCGGAACATAAACCTCGGATTGAAGTTCGCGGAGCAAAACAGGATATCTGGAGAAAAGATATGAACGCAAGCGATGCTATTCGTATCAAATACGCGTCTAAATATGCAGGAAGCTCCAATTACTGGAAAAATGCTATGGGGATGAACGAAGCTATTGCTAAACTTGGCGTTATAAAAGATAAAGAACAACTTGAGGCTAGATTTGCGCAATGGGCTGCTTCAAAACCTGCATTGCAAGCAAAATACGGGGATGCTCTTACGCTAGTGAAAGAAGGCTATACTGAAACAATGGAAACATCTAGAATTCAGACATATCTGTACGAAACATTCTTCAATGGGATTGAAATTATCCGCTATGCAAATACGGCACTCCTTGTAAATAGAATGGATCCTGACAAAAATAAAGGTGAAGAATTCACAAAGCGTTTAGCTCCGCTTTATAAAGATTATGAGCCGGCTCTCGATCGTAAAGTAATGCCTGCATTACTAAAAATATATGCCGAAAGAGTTCCTGCTGAATACTTGCCTTCGGTATATACAAAGATTGCAAATGAATTTGGTGGAGACTATGATAAATTTGCCGAGTGGTTCTACAACAATACTAAATTTACCAATCTGGAAGCTGCTACAGCTCTAATAAGCAGTGAAGATCAGGAGGCAATCAATAATGACCCTGCAATTTCATTCGCTCAATCTTTAGAACCATGTTTAAACCTATTACGTCAGGCATCTGCACCTTATTATCCTCAGATAGATAAAGGCAGCCGTTTGTTTATGGCGGGATTAATGGAAATGGAGCCGAATAAAGCTTTCTACCCGGATGCTAACTTCACTCAACGTTTGAGCTATGGCTCTGTGGGCGGATATAAGCCTGCCGATGCGGTTACTTACGACTATTATTCAACATCTCAAGGTGTACTGAATAAACAAGTTCCTAACGATCCAGAGTTCGGTGTGCAACAATATATATTGGACGATTTGGCAAGTAAAGATTTTGGACAATATGCAAACAAAGCTGATGGAAAAATGTATGTAAACTTCTTGTCGAACAACGATATTACAGGAGGTAACTCAGGTAGCCCTGTATTTAATGGAAACGCAGAACTAATCGGACTTGCTTTTGATGGCAACTGGGAATCGTTGAGCGGTGACATCTTGTTTGAACCAGAGTTGCAACGTACAATCAGTGTAGACATACGTTACGTACTTTATATAATAGATAAGGTAATGAACTGCCCTCGTCTTATCAACGAGCTGAAAGTGGCAAAATAAAAATATAAGAGTATAAGGAAAACAAAGGCTTGTGATAGTAAAATCACAAGCCTTTGTATTTATAAGTGGCAGGTTGTTAGTTGTTTATTGTGTGATTTATATCGCTTTTTATTAATACTCATATTTTTTTAG